>JBEKNU010000208.1:13613-24533 GCA_049522495.1 Terriglobia bacterium | reverse complement strand
CTTCACTGTGCACCTCACGGTGCCCAGCGCAAAACTCGAGGCCGAGTGGTTCGCTACTCCTTTCTCGTAAGGCTCTTTCATCCTCTACTTCAGACCGGTTTATCCCGGCGCACTGGCTACCCCGCTTCCAGGTGCGCCGTCACTGATTTTCGACCTTAAGCCAGCCCAGGAACCGGATAAGCTTATTCCGCACCCAGGCGTTCACCATAAACAAATAAAACGTAAAGGCGAACCAGCTAAGCTTTGTGACTACCTTCCAACCGGGGGCCTTAACCACGTCGTCGGCCAATGCGAGGCCGATCGCAGCAAAAGCTCCAAACACAAAGGCAAAAAATTGCCAACTCTCCGCACCCCGGGTAACTGTTTTAGTCAAATTATCAGACATGTTGCCTCCCTTCGCTGCCCCGTGCCATGCGCCGCTGAGCTTTTTGGGTCCCAGCGCGAAACACTACAAGAGGCCGTCAATGATTCCCCGCTCTTCGTCCATGATCCCGTAAAGCTCGTAAACCAGTTCGTCGATCTCCTCGTCGGTGGCACCGATTTCGCGGTCGACGCGTTCAACTTGCGAGGGGGCGAGCTTGCCGGAATGCTTTTGCTTGTTCAATTCCAGCATCCGGTCAACCAGTTTCACCATCTTGTCGTGCCGGGCCTTGTCGGGCTCCCGGAATTTCAAGCAACCGCAGCTTCTTACCACGTGGCCTCGCTGCCCACACTGAGAAAAGCGCTCAGCGTGGCAACCCGGTCATTTTCGCCCCGGCGGGTTAAACTTCAAGTGAATCGTCTTGGGTCCGGGTTCCTGCAAATAGCGCAGTAGTGTGATGATCGCATGCCGGTGACGCTTATCCTCGTCGTATCTTCGACGCAAGTTCGTCAGGTTGTCTTGGAACAATTGCTTAGCCCGCGAAATGGCCTCGTCGGATTCTGTCAGGTCAGCCATTACATATAGGAGCTGATACATAGAGCTCTGAAGCAGTCGTCCAAAGTTCTCCACATGTCCGATATCATATCCGGCAATATGCGAGAATTCCCGCACGTCCTTCCGAAAGACGAGGAATTCAGTGTTGAACCCTACTAGCGGGTCATAGGCCTTAATCTCCTCAAAGGCGTGTGCGGCGAGGACAACTATTTTTTGCAGTGAAAGGTCGGGCTTGTACATGGATTGAAGGAGATACCGGAAAAGGTAAACACCCGATCCCTGGCAGTCAAAGTCTTCGACCGGTGTTACGGTGTCTTGATTCGTAACGAGCAGACCGGGGCCTTCGGACTCCATCCACACACATATCAGGAGCCAGTAATCGGGACCATCGCCACGCAGGAATCGAGGATGCTTAAACACTCTTTGGTAGGCTTCCTGCTGCGCTTCCCGGATCGCATCAATCACCGTTGAACCGGTTGCCGCTGTACCAAGCGCCTTAATGCTTTTCGCTATGTGTATAATTCCATGCTTCGCACGGGCAACATCTCCGGCAAGGGCAAAGCCGATTTTTACTGGGGTAGGGTGCAGGTCATAGCTGAAAACTTTCTGGCCCTTCGTCTTAGACATTCCGCCATAGGTCAATTGAGAATCCGCGCATAGCAGGATTCCCCCGTCGAAACAAAACCCGGCAGCTATTGTCATTGGTCGCTTCCTCCAGGCAGGGAGATGTATTCGGTCATATGGATGGCCTACCCTTGCCGCGGGTAGGCGAGGATATCCGGTTTGGTCCAGTAAATGGCCAGCGCATTGCGGCTGATATTCTCAAGATGCCGGTACACAAGTTGAGACACCTTCGGCATTGTCACGCACCTTCGATGATTTTTCGCTCTTCGTCGGTAATGCCATACAACTCGTAAACCAGGTTGTCAATCTCGGCGTCGGTGGCGGCGATTTCGCGGTCGACGCGTTCAACTTGCGAGGGGGCGAGCTTGCCGGAATGCTTTTGCTTGTTCAATTCCAACATCCTGTCAACGAGTTTCACCATCATCTCGTGCCGGGCCTTGTCGGCAGCGTCGGAGAAGTTGATCCGCCGGATGGGGACCTTTTCCATGTATTGATAGATCAGCCGGTATCGAAACTCACCGGCGCGGACGCCAAAAGGGATGCTGATGTTGCTGATTGCGAACCAGAACAGCCGACAATTGAGAACTCCTAGGAGATATTTGTCATCTGTCCCCAGGCAGTAGGCGGTATTGACAAGGTAAAAACCAGCGGCGTCGAGGTAGAACCGAGGCGCTTTGCTGATATCAGGGAATATAATTTTGGGGGTATCGAAGAACTCATAGTAATCACACGGTCTAAGCTCCCACCAATAATCACCATGGTCCTGCCGTTTTCTGCAAGCGTCCGCATAAGGCAGCAAATGCTCCGACACTGCCGAATACTCGTTGCTCAGCCACGCCCATGCATCCTTCTCGGAAGCACCTCGTATCTTCTTAGCAGACTTCGCCATCTCGCTACGCGTCCAGCCACATGGGATCACGATTAAATACTGCTCAACATCCTCCACCCAATAACGCCGGATATCTTGCCCGCCGAGGAATCGCTTGATGAGAGTCCCACTCGAAGTCGAGCGGGTTAACATCTTCCCGCGCAGCTCGGCACTGAGCATGAATGCCTCATTCAGTCCGGTCTTGACGCCGTAGAACATCCGCCCCTCTACATACCGGCCCAGTGGCGTCCCAACCTTCGCGATCTTGTCGAACACCTTCGTCTCAGCATCGCTCTTGATTGACCATGCTTTGGGGGCAAGACGACTGTGCGGAATCCTGTATGTATTAGCTGACACATAGGTTTCGAGATCCCGAAACTCAAAGCTACTGACCCGAGAGACTTGGACCCACTCGGGCTGCCGTCGCTTCGCCAACAAGGGAACACATACGTACGTGTCCTTGGCACCTTCAAAAATCGGAAGCCCGCCGAAGTCGACAATTTGGAGAATGGCGGTATTTCCCTTGAGAAATGTCCTGAGGGCTTCTCCGTAACCTGTCCTAAGAAAACTGCTCGAAACAATGATGCTGTAATATCCGCCATCCCGAAGGAGTCGAATGCCCTTTTCGATGAAATAGACGTACAGGTCAGCCACGCTATCGAAAGACTTGTAATGTTCCTCGAAGTAATCCTTGAACTCTGATATCGATTCCTGACGAACGTATGGCGGATTCCCAATCACGCAGTCAAATCCGCCGGAGCGCATGACTTGGCCGATGGAGGGTAGCCCGTTGCCCGGTGTAGGGGCGGTTCGCGAACCGCCCCTACGTTCGGATGGCGCATCGCCATGCGCCGCTGCCTTCACCGGTGAGGTGCGTAGCGCCGCCGTCTCGGCGGCATTTTCCATTGCCGGCTGGAAGCCGGCGCTACCCGAGGGAACGAAATTCCAATCGAACGCGTTGATGCGGTCGCGCTCATCTTCCGCAAACAACATGCCCTGGTCATAAATATCCGGGCCGATCAGGGAATTTCCGCACATGATGTTGTATTTCAATTCCGGCAGGATATGTTGTTTGGGCGGCAATTGCGACTTCTCTCCCTCCAACGCTTTGAGGTACAGGCTCATCATGGTGATCTCGACGGCCTGCGGGTCGATATCCACGCCGAACAAGTTATTGCGCAAAATCCTGGCCTTGCGATAGACGGAGAGGCGCTTCGCACCATCGGGGTCGGTGTGTACTTCGCGCATGAAGTCGAGCGACGGGTGCGCGTGCCGCACTTCCTGTTCGGGGTGGGCGAGATACCACTTTACGTGGTAATCAATCAGAAATTGGAATGCGCCAATCAGGAACGAACCGGAACCACATGCGGGATCGAGAATGCGAATCTTTTCAATCTGCTTGGGCGACTTGCCCTCGATGGCCTTGCCCACGGTTTCGCGCACGATGTAATCCACGATGTAGCGCGGCGTGTAATAGACTCCGCCCGCCTTGCGCACTTCCGGCTTTTCTTCCACTTTCACTTGCTTGGGGGTGAGGCGGATGGTGTTGCCAAGGTAGCGCTCGTAAATCGAGCCCAGCAGTTCCACGCCGATCACGTCAAACCGGTAGGGGCTTTCGGGCGGATATAGCCGCTTGATGATGCGCGCCAGCAGGTCGGAATCAATCTTGATGGTCTCGGAAAGATGCGGCTTGAAGATTTCGCCGTTGAAATCCTCATTGACTTTGTGGAAAAGGTCATTCAGCCAGTCGAAAATGTGGAACTTGCCGCCGTGAATCTCCCAATCCTCCAAAACCCTTCGCAACTGGCCGTATTCAAGCACCTTGCGGTCTTCCGCGATGCGGATAAAGACAATCCGGTCGAGCAATCGCTGCACTGCCTCGTTCAACTGCCGGGCGGTGAGTTCGGGATTGTTCTTGTGAATGTTCTTGGCAAGTTCTTCCCGCCAGCCCGTCATCTCATCCAGGAAAACGTCATCAACCTGCTTTCGCAGCCGTGGCGCCCGGCGGATTTTCGGGAGCAGAGCTTCCAGGGAACCCGCCGCCACCCGCTCGCGGGAAAATTCCCAGAGCTTCTCCGCATTCGCCGGATAATCGGAATAGCGCAGGCTGAGCAGCAGGCCCTCGTCAGGACGCTTGGGGTCGGGCTGGGCG
This sequence comes from Terriglobia bacterium, assembly GCA_049522495.1. Lineage (GTDB taxonomy): Bacteria > Acidobacteriota > Terriglobia > UBA7540 > UBA7540 > Bog-366. The sequence goes on along the minus strand of JBEKNU010000208.1, from coordinate 19,973 downwards.
GAGGCATCGTAAAAGCGGAATTCCTCGAAATTGGTCAGGATGACGAAATAAACGCTCTTGGTGTTCCAGACGTAACCCTTGGCTTGCAAAATGTGGCGGGCGGTGTCGAGGGGCTCGGAAGGCGCTTTGGCCTCTACGTAAAACTTGGTCTGCCCGCCGATGCGGAAGTTATAGTCGGGGTGCCCGGTGGCTTCCATGTCGCCCTTTTCCACCAGAACTTCCCTGTCGTGATGCAGCAGGCCAGCCTCGTTTTCGACATCCCATCCCAACGCCTTGAAGAAAGGCGTGAGGAAGTCCGTGCGCGCCTGGGCCTCAAGATAGTCTTTCGAAGAATAGTGCTGCTGGTCGGCTTCAAACTTTCGGATGAGCTTTTCAAGGTCCGAGTGAAAGGTGGGAATGGACGCAGACAAGAGTCGGCTCCTGGTGTTAACCGGATTTGAGCCAAGAGTCTAATGCCACCCGCCAACGGATTCAAGGGGACCGAGTGGCCACTGCGAACAAGCGTGGCAAGGACGGAATTTTCCGGTCGCGCTCCGCAACCGCGAGAGGCAATTATTCCCGCGATTCCGGCGGGAAATCAATTTCAACTTGGATCTTCGGGACTTGAAACAACAAATCGGTGTACCGGGGTGGAGAGAGGATGCGCGCCCAGATGAAGCCGTCGAATCCGCTGATTCGAACGTCTGTAGCGCCCTGCCTTTCGGCATGGGCAAAAACCGTGTTCGCCATCTCCCCGGGGTCCGAGAGGTTGGCCACGAGAATCTCCACCGGGCAAGGCCGGCTGCGAAGCTCCTTCAGCGCCTGGAGCACGTGCGACTGCGAGGCCAGGCACGGCTCGGTGTGGCACTCCAGCATCTTCTCGACAGCATAGAGCGCCGAATAGTTGATGCGATCGACAAAGGCCACGTAGAGGTGTTGGATGGTGGGAAGGTGATGGACGGGGACCATTTCCGCCTCTTCCAGGAGAGGAAGGGGTATAAGGTGGGCGCACTCCAGATACCGCCGGTTCTGGTTGAGGGGAAAGACCGGTATGGACCACTGCAAACCCAGGATTTGGGTCACTTGCTCTTCGCTGACGGCCCCGATGTGCCGCAGCCATTCCCCCACGCGCCCGCTGCCCGAATCCTTCTGCGCTTTCAAGGCCCTCTTGAGTTGCTCATTATCCACCATACCGCGAGAAAGCATCAGCAGCCCCAGGGGAACCCGGTGAGCCTGGGCAGGCGGCTGAGCCTCCCCGGGAAGGAGCTGCCCGATCGCAAAAGCCAGGGCTTGCTCGAAGCACTCGGGACGGCAATACCAGTGACCATCCAGGGTGAAGCCGCGCAAGGGCTCAAGCCACGCCCGCCACAACCACCGGTGATGGGAGCAAACCGGGGATTCACATTGTCGTAAGAGGCCTTCAACCTTCATTAATGTCATGCGGCGAGCTCCAGGAGATCGGTTCATCGGGTCATCGGGTCATTGAAAAGCTGTCCGTCGTCCTTAGTCATTTGTCCTTTGTCCGCTGCAAGTGATACTCGACCACCGGAAGATTAAAGCCACTGACCACGGACAAGGGACCAAGGACAGCTTTTCAATGAACCGATGACCCGATGGCTCAATGACCCGATCTTAACGATTCAATTCTCTCCATGGGGCTAATGATTTCCATCACCCGCAGCCCGTAGCTCCCGTCCACCACCACGACTTCTCCGCGGGCGATCACCTTCTTTCCCACTACAAGTTCCACCGGGTCCTGGACATATTGATTGAGCTCCACCACTGACCCGGCGCTCAGGTCCAGGATGTCGCGCAGCGGCATTTGGCGTTCGCCGAACCGCAGGGTTACGTCCAGTTCCACATCCATCAAGAGTTCGAGTTTGGGATCACGCGCCGGCGCCAGGGGGGCGGGCGGCAGGGCCGGAGTGGGCAGTTCGAAGCCCATGGCCGCCGGCGGGGTGACGGGGTCGAGCGCCGCCGTCAGCACGGAGCCGAGCTCGAAGATCAAGGTCAGAGGAGTGAGGCCGGGGCTGGTCCACTGGATGCCGGTCCGGAGGGCGGGCTCGCCCGGAAACGGATCCAACCCCAACCACTTAAAACTCACCTCTCCGCCCACCAATCCTTTGAGGGCGGAGGCGGCCGCGCCCGCAAATTGGCGGAACAACTCGCCGAGGGCATCCCGATGGTCATCGCTCATCGCCGAGCTGCCGTCCTCCGGCTCCGCCAGTAATAACTGTGCCAACCGTACCGCATCCTTTTTCGACAAGACAAATCCCTGGTTTCCCGACAGGTGCTGCGCGGCCTCGAATTGGACGCTGAGGCTGATCTCCTTCAGCGCTGCAAGTTGTGACCGCGTGGCCTCAGGGGAGAGTTCCTGGCCCGTGTGAGGTTTGCCTGCCACCTCCTGAAGGACGCGGCCAATGCTGGCGCTCCAGGCTTGCAGGTACTCGCGTAATTTCGGGCTGGGCAGGGCGGGTTTTTCTGTGCTCATGCGTTCTCCTTCTGAACCGCGTCCAAGGACCGCACGCGTCCATCCACCTGCGCGGCGCGACGGCCTCCCGTGCGAACCGGGCGCGCGTTGAACAACGCCTTGCCGCTGACCAACAGATGGGCGGCTTCCCACAGGGAACAATCCAGTTTCAGGATGTCACCCTGTTCCAACGAAAGAATTTGGGAGACGCGGACGCCCCGCCCCGGCAGAACCAACTGGAGGGTGAATAAACAATGGTCAAGGCGTTTGCGCATTTGCGAGGTGCTATCCGCGGTGCCCCGCTGCTTTCGGTAGGAAGCCTGCAGCGTGAGCTTCCGCAAAAGGGCGTTGGCGACGGCGGCGGGCAGGGCGACATTCAACATCCCGCGCGCTTCGGGCATGCGGATTTCGAAGCTGAGGGAAAGGATCTTCTCATTGGGCGGCATGAGGCGGGCAATTTCGGCCTGGCGCAGGCGCTGGTCAAAAGTGAACTGCGCTTCCAGCACCGGATGCCAGGTGTTCTCCAACTCTCTCCCGATGATTCTCACCACACTTTCCAGGATTTGCTCCTCGATTTCGGTGATCTCCCGCACGGCCGCTTCCGCCCGGCCCGGGCCTCCCAGCAACACATCAATGATCGGGAAGGCCAGAGGCAGATCGATTTCGATTGCCGCGGAAACTCCCATGGGGCGAAGCGACATGGATACCAGGTAAGTCACCTCGGGAATGCGTTGCAGGAAGTCGCCGTAATTGAGTTGCTCCGCCGAAACCAGATTGACTTCGAAAGCCAGGCGCAAGTAGGCGCCGAGCGAATGGGTAAGATTCCGCGCGAAAAGCTCGTGCAACTGGCTTACCGAGCGGAGTTGTTCCTTGGAGATTCGGGCCGACTGGCGAAAATTGCAAGCCGTTAAGGTGCGCTCCTCGGCGGGGGCCTTCGGTTTCTCGGCAACGCGTCCTTGCGCCGCTCGAAAAAGGGCGTCAATCTCCTCTTGGCTTAGAATCTTCTCCATGACGTCTCCATGGCGCCGGTCTGGGTGGGAGGCGGACTATCCAATTGCGGGAGAGGGGGTTCGAGCAAACCCCTCATCCTGGCCCGCAGGCGAACGAGGGCTGCGGAGTGGATTTGCGAAACCCGCGCTTCCCCTACCCCCAACACTGCCCCCACTTCCTTCATGGTGAGTTCTTCGAAGTAATAAAGCGCCAGAACCTGCCGTTCGCGAGGCTGGAGTTCACTCACGGCGCGGGTCAGGAGTTCGCGGAGTTCCCCTTCCAGGCATCGCGCGTAGGGTTCCTGCTCGAGCCCCTGGGTGGGCGCGGCTAGAGTGTCGCGTTCATGGCCCGACTCCGTGAATTCATCCTGCAAGCTTCCCAGGTCAAGCCCCCGCAAGTCGCCCAGCAAGCGCTGCAAATCCTTTAATTCCAGCCCCAATTCGATTGCCAGTTCGGGTTCCGTCGCCGGACGTCCAAACCGGGCGCGCAGCCGCTGGTGCGCCTGCTCGAGTTGGCGCGCCTTCCTGCGCAAGGGACGCGGGCTCCAGTCGAGATCGCGCAAGCTGTCGAGGATCGCCCCCTGAATACGGTGTTTCGCGTAGGTTTTGAGCTCCACATGCTTGCTGGGATCGAATTTGTGAAGCGCTTCCATGAGACCCAGAATGCCCGCTTGCACCAGGTCGTCAAACGGGATGTGCGCGGGCAGGCGGTCGTGAATCCGGCGGGCGATATAACGCACCTGGGGGAGTTGTTCCAGGAGCAGACGCTCCTGATCCCCAGCTTCGAGGTACGACACCGATTCATAGGCTTTTTTGGCGGCGTTCATAGCGCTTACCCTTTTCCTTTCGTCGAAAGGATTTTTCTTCCGCTTTCCGGACATCGGCATGCGAGGAGACTTCCGACCCCGGACTCCGGGCTTTGGACTTCTTCACTGCACCACCCCCAGGGATTGAATGGAGACCGCGGCGGGAATTTCCGCGGGCGACAGGACTACCAACCGGGGGAGGAATGGCTCCATCAGGCGTCGCAGATGGAAACGCGTGGGACTATTGCAAAGCACGATGGGCGAAGGAACCGACAGCGGCTCACCCAAAAGCCGTTTCATGCCCTCAAGCACCCGGCGAATCAACGAGGGTTGCAAAGCGTTGGGCGAGCGATTGGCCGCTTGCGGGTCCAGAACCTGCGCGAGTTGTTCTTCCACCACGCTGTCGAGCTGGATGACCGTGAGCTTCCCATCGTCCCCGAGCAGGGGCTGAACGAGCGCGCGACTCAAGGCCTGGCGCACGGTTTCCACCAACAAAACGGGGTTTTTGTTCGAGCTCGCAGTGTCGAGGAGCGTTTCCAGAATGGTGACCAGGTCGCGTATCGAAACCTGCTCGCGCAACAACTGCTGGAGCACCTTCTGAACCTCGCCCAAGCTGAGCAGTTTGGGGACGAGCTCTTCCACCAGTTTGGGTTGAGCTTCCGCCAGGGCGTCGAGCAGCCGCTTGCTTTCCTGCCGAGTCAGCAGCTCGTGAGCGTGTTGCTTGATGACTTCCGCCAGGTGGGTGGCCAGAACCGAGGTTTGATCCACCACCGCATAGCCGGCGGCCAAAGCCCGATCGCGAAGGTTGGGCGCGATCCATTTGGCGGGCACGCCGAAAGCCGGCTCGCGAGTTTCCCGCCCCTCCAGGGGCTGCGCCGTCGCCTCCGAACTGATGGCCAGCAGGCTCTCCTGGGCCATTTCCCAGCGCGCGATTTCCCCTCCCCGCAGGCGGATGACATACTCGCGGGGGTTAAGCTGCACGTTGTCCGTAATGTGAACGGGAGGAATGATGAAGCCCAATTGCAGCGCGAGGTGCCGGCGCAGGGCGCGAATGCGCGCCAGCAACTGGCCACCTTGCGCCTGATCGACCAGCGCCACCAGTCCGTAGCCCACCTCCAGACTCAAATCATCCAGCCGCAGGAGGGTCTCCAATTGCTCCTGGGCCTTTTCCGGCGGGAGCGTGGTGGCGGGAGTCACCGCTTCCGCCGCCTTTCCCCCGCCCGCCCGTTGGGCGCGGCGGGCCACCCAGGCCAAAAGCCCGGACATGAGGAAGAAAGGAATCTTGGGCAAGCCTGGAATCAGCCCGAGCGTGCCCATCACGCCGGAGACGATCCACAAGGGATGGCTGCGCGGAAGCAGTTGCTTGGTGAGGTCAGCTCCCAAACTCGATTCGGAAGAAGCCCGCGTGGCCACCATCGCCCCGGCCACCGAAACCAGAAGCGAGGGGATCATGGTGACCAGCCCGTCCCCGACAGTGAGGATGGTGTAGGTCTTCAGGGCTTCGCTGAGCTGCACGCCATGGTAGAAGACTCCGATCAGGAATCCGGCGACGATGTTGATGGCGGTAATGAGCACGGTGGCCAAAGCGTCGCGCTGGCTGAAGCGCGCCGCGCCGTCCATGGCGCCATAGAACTCCGCTTCGCGGCCCACCAGTTCGCGGCGCGCGCGCGCCTGGGCTTCGTCAATCAGCCCCGCGCCCAGGTCCGCGTCAATGGCCATCTGTTTTCCGGGCAGAGCGTCCAAGGTAAAGCGCGCTGTCACTTCCGCGATGCGCACGGCCCCGTGGTTGATCACCAGGTACTGAATCGCGATCAAAGCCACAAACAGGACGAAACCAACGATGTAATTCCCCCCCACCACATACTGCCCGAAGGCGCCAATCACATGCCCGGCGGCGGCGGGACCCTCATTCCCATGCAGAAGAATGCGCCGGCTGCTCGCCAGCCCCAGCGACAGGCGGAACAGGGTCAGGAGCAGAAGCAGCGAGGGGAACACCGAAAACTGCACGGGGCGCGTGATGTACATCGCCACCAACAACACCAGGACCGAGGCCGTGAGGCTGGCTGACAGCAGAAGGTCCAGGGCAAAGGGCGGCAAGGGCACCAACATCACAAAC
>JBEKNU010000208.1:0-13605 GCA_049522495.1 Terriglobia bacterium | reverse complement strand
CAAACACCAGGGCCACGGCGATTAAGGGAATGATCCAGTCCAGGGAACTGCCCTGGGTGGGAGGAGCCGGCTTGGGGGGTGCGGGTTTCATGTCTTAACCAGCCGCTGCGTGCGATAGATGAAGGCCAGGATTTCCGCGACCGCGGTGTACAGTTTCGCCGGGATCGTTTGGCCGACTTCCGTGGCGCGATAGAGGGCCTGAGCCAGGGGCGGGTTTTCCACCAGGGGGATTCCGTGCCAGCGCGCTTCGCGCTTGATTCTCTGGGCGAACAGGTTGCGGCCCTTGGCCACCACCACGGGAGCGGCCATGGTGTCCGGCTTGTACTCGAGGGCCACGGCATATTCGTTGGGGTTGGTCACCACCACCGTGGCGCGCGCCACATCGCGCAACATGCGGCGCCGCCGCATCTCCCTCTGCAACCGCCGAATGCGCCCGCGGATGGCCGGGTGGCCTTCCATTTCCTTGAAGTCCTCCCGCACTTCCTGGCGAGTCATGCGGTGTTGGCGCTCATAGTTGAGGCGGGAGATCAGCACATCGAATCCTGACCAGAGGGTGAAAACCAGGGCGCCCTTCCAGGAAATTTTAAAAATGCGCGTCAGCATCCACCCGAGCGATGGCCGGACGCCTACCCGGCACATTTGCAGCATCTGCCCCCAGTCCCGAACCATCATGGCCAGGGTGATGTAGAGCAAAAAAGCCGAAGGAATCATCGACTTCAAAAGCCCCTGGAGCCCGCCCAACGAAAACAATTTTTGGAGATTGTTGGCGGGATTCAGCCGCTGGGGTTTGGGAGCAAGCGCCGCCGGGGCCACCACAAATCCTCCCAGGGCAAAATTGCCGGCGAGGGCTACCACCCAGGCCATGGCCATGCTGGGCGCCGCCCAAACGCAGATTCTCCACGCCACCCAATTCAGCACCGGCGTGCCCGCCGCCATATCGCTGTAGGTGGCGGAGTCGAGAGTGCGCTCCAGGAGGTCGCGCCACTCATCCTTCCAGTTCTGTGGGTGCCACCAGAGAAACAGCACCAGGGTCATCACCGCGAGCGCCGCAGGCAGCTCGCGGCTGCGCGGGACGTTGCCCTCGCGGCGGGCTCGTTGCCGCCGCCGCGGAGTTGCTTGTTCAGTGCGACTTTCGTCCGCCACGCGTTTTGCTCCCTATCGTGCCAAATGCATCAGTCGCTCGCTCGCCGCCAGCGCTTCACCGAAATACCTTTCCAGCAACCCCGGCCAGAACCGCAAGGTCCCCATAATCACCAGAAACGCCACGACGCTCTTGACGGAGATGCCCACCAACAACACCGGGAGCTGGGGTGAAGCCTTCCCCAGAAAACCCAGGGAGATATCGATAAGAATCGTCGCCAGGAGGATGGGGATGGCAATCTGCACCGCCATGACCAGCATGCCCCCGGCGGCGCGCCAAAGCTGCTCCGCCGCCAGGGGACTCGCCACCACCATTCCCGGCGGACAGTATTGGAAGCTTTTCGCCAGACCGCGCAGCACCCAATGATGAACGTCCAACTGAAGGAAGATCAGCAGCGCGATCGCCTGGTAGAAATTAGAGAGGACAGGCGTCTCGACATCCGACAAAGGATTGATCAGGTTGGCCAGCGAATGCCCAACTTGAAATCCTGCCACCTGCCCGGCCAACTCCACTCCTTCAAAGACGAACTGGAGCGTCATCCCCATGATCAGACCCACGACAAACTCACCGCCGGCAACCTGCCACTCTCGGGCCCCGGAGAGTGCGGGGAAATCACCCGTCACGGCGGGGTAAAGCAGGGCCGTCAGCGCCACGGTGAAGCCGGCTTTGATGCGCGGCGCAATCGTGGCGCTCCCCAAAAAGGGCGCAAACACCATGAGCGCGCTCACCCGCGCCCCCACCATCAGGACGCGGCCGACCACGGTTTCGAGTCCCCCACCCACGTTTCACTCCCGCGCCTTACCCCAGGCAGCGATGGAAATCCGCAAACAACTGCACGGTGAAGCTCATCAACTTGCGCAACATCCACGGCAACAGGACAAAGGTGGTAAGCGCCACCACCACCAGTCTCGGAACGGTGGCCACCGTATGCTCTTGAATGGAAGTCATCACTTGGGCAATGTTGATCAGCAGGCTCACCACGGTAGCGACCGCCAGAATGGGCGCCGCCAGGAGCAGAGCGACCAGCAGAGTTTCGCGAGATAGATGCACTACAACTTCAGTCGTCATTGAAAACCTCGAGAGGAGACAGGAGACAGGAGTCAGGAGTCAGAATGACAAGCCACCGCAGCCAGGATCGCCTTCGAGTAGGCGTGGAGTAACCCGCTAATTTCTTCCAGTAGCGCCCGGTGGTCCTCGGTACTCGGGTAGCCCAAATCCTGGGCCAGAATCAAGTAGTAGCGGCATTCCTCCAACGAACCTTCCGCAATGTTCATGAATCGAACCTTGTCGGCCCTTCCACGCCGTCGAAATCCCTCTGCAATATTCCCTGGAACTGCCACAGCGGCTCGCCGGAGCTGACTGCACAGGGCGTAGGTCTCCTGTCTGGGAAAATCTTTCGTGAGCGTGTATACGCGAAGCACAAATTCGTGAGCTTTGCGCCACACGATCAGGTCCTGAAATGTCTTGGCAGGCTGTACGGGTTCAGTCATTCTGACTCCTGACTCCTGTCTCCTGTCTCCTGACTCCTAACTCCTAACTCCTGCCTTAATAGAAACTCCTCATCAATGAACCCACCACCAAGTTCCATCCGTCCACCATCACGAAAAGCAAAATCTTCAGCGGGGTGGAAATCACCACGGGAGGCAATTGCATCATTCCCATCGATGTGGTCACCGACGCCACCACCAGGTCGATCACCAGGAAGGGAAAAAACAGGATGGTCCCGATTTGGAACCCTGCCTTCAATTCCGAAAGGATGTAGGCGGGAACAACCACCCGCATGGAGAGGTCTTGCGGACGCCGTGGACGAGGTTCCTTCGCCAACTCCACAAACAGCGCCAAATCCTTCTGCCGCGCGTACTTCAGCATGAACCGCCGCAGCGGCTCCGCGCCCCGGTCCAATGCTTCCATGGCCGTGATCTGGTTGCTTTGCAGTGGAACGATGGCGGCCTGATAGACATCCGCCCCCACAGGCTGCATGATGAAATAGGTCAAAAAGAGCGCCAGCCCGATGAGCGTTTGATTGGTCGGGGTGTTTTGTGTTCCCAGCGCCTGCCGCAGGAAGTGGAAGACCACCAGCAACCTTACGAACGGGGTCATGGCGAGGAGCAGGGCGGGCAGGAGGGTCAGGATGGTCAGCAGGATGACGATATTCCAGGGCAACGACGAACCGCCCGGCGCGAGCCCCGGAATCACCAGACCGTTCGGCGCGGCCGGCGGCGCGGCATAAACCGCCGAGGGAACCCCCCCGGCGGCGATTCCCATCGCCAACCACCTTGCCAAACGTAGAGGCCAGGATTGCTTCATAAAAGGACTCACCGGCCCTCAAAGGGCGCGCAACTCCTGCGGCGGAGACGGTTCGGCTACCACCATCCCCTCGTGCACCCGTGCCAGGAGCTCGAGAGAATTTCCGCTGCCCCCCACCAGGAATTCCTGGCGGTCGAATTCAATGATCGCCAGGAAACGCCGCTCGCCGAGCGGTAACGTCTCGCACACACGCAGGCGCCGGACCTTGCGGGCCATTACGGCGCGCCGGACCCAATGCCATAAGTTCTTAAGGGCGACCGCCCAAGCCTCCCCGGGCGGGGATGCCGCAGGGCTTGCCACATTGGCTTCCATAACGTTTGTTCCTTCCCCCCGGTCAGGTCCGGCGACTCGGGTCAAACCATTTCCGTCATGCGGACCGCTAACCGGCCATCAATCACATCAAATTCCGCCCATCCCACCATGACACCGTTCACCAGTACCGGCACATGCGCGCCTTCCCGGCGCTTGGTATCCACCAATGAGTTGACGCGAAGCGAAAGAAGGTCGCGAATGGTGAAATGAGGAACTCCTAAGGCCACGTAAAGTTGGCAAGGAAGTTCCAGCGCCTCCGGCCAAATTTCCCGGAGCAAAGGAACGGATTCCACCACGCGGGCTTGCGGCTCATTTCCCATAAGTCAACGCTGCACAAGGAAATCCGTAAAATAGACTTCTCTCACTCCCAGCTCGGGCACCCGCCCACGAAGCGCCCGGACCAGATCATCCTTAAGTTTCTGCTTTCCGTCGGGAGCCAGCAGAGCGTCAGAGTGCCAGGTTGACAGCGCCGTCAAAATGCAATCCCGGATGCGCGCGGTGGGGACTTCCCCTTCTTCTCCCTTGCCCCCCTTGGCGGAAGGCTGGTTTTCCAATCCCAAATCAATTCCCACCCGGAGGAACCGGTCATCTTCGGCATCCGCCAGGTTCACCACAAAGGGTTCCAGATGCATGACGGCCTTGACCTGCTGACCGTGTGCGTCTTTGCCAAGGCCGGGGGAGGCTCGGGAAGAACTTTTGCATCCGAGGCTGCCCACCGCGGCAAGCGCCGCGAGTCCCAACAGCAAGAGCGGCGCACACCCTGACCATGCTTTGCTTCCCTTCCATTCCGCTGGGGTAACCTCGGACATAGGCGCACGTCCAGAAAAAGCAAGTCGCTGTCCACAAGCAAAGGAATTACCCGGGAAAGCTTTGGGGATCAGGGAGGGAAGAGAAGCCTTTATTTCTGCGAGGGTTCCGGGTTGTTGAAGGGCGCTGCCCACCCTTCCCGAATGCGCCCTACCGGGCCGTGGGCGTTCCAAATTGGGAATGACTCATGAGGTTGTTCCAAGGTGGAATGGAGAGCGGGTAGAAGCCAAGAGTCAGGAGCCAGGAGTTAGGAGCCAGAAGACAGAATAGAGGCGAAGCCTACCCATTCGCGAGTTTTGACTTCTTAGTCGGTAGTGGCGCAGTTTGGTATTGTAGCGGCGAGTTTACCTCGCCATATGGCGGCGTAAAGCCGCCGCTACATCAAACTGCGTCCCTCCCTTTTTGGTCAGCGAAGTTGGCGTAGGAGGCAGGATGCGTTAGGATACAGCGTTCGGTTTCAAACGGCGCGGAGGAAGAGCAAACAGTGATCCGCAGATGATGCGGATGGCGCCGATATGAATTCTGTTTAATCTGTGTAATCCGCGTAATCTGCGGATCGAAGGGGAGGTTGGAATGATACTGAAAGGACAAGTAGCTTTGATTACCGGCGCCTCAAGTGGCATCGGCCGGGCGACGGCCGAAGCCCTGGCGCGCGAAGGAGCACGTGTGGGGGTGAACTACCTCAAGAACCAAAAGGGCGCGGAGGCAGCGGTGGATGCCATCCGCAAGGCGGGCGGCGAAGCTTTGGCGATTCGCGCCGACGTTACGCGCCAGCAGGAGGTTCAAGCCCTCGTGGCGGCGGTGTACAAACAGTGGGGGCGCATCGACATCCTGGTGAACAACGCCGGCGACTTGATCGCGCGACGCACTCTGGCGGACATGACCGAGGAGTATTGGGACCAGATCATGGATCTGAACTTGAAGAGCGCCTTCCTGTGCACCCAAGCCGTGTGGAAAGAGATGGCGGCGCGTAAGAGCGGATGCATCATCAACGTCACATCGATCGCCGGGCGCAACGGCGGAGGCCTGGGCGCGGCGGCCTATGCGACGGCCAAGGGCGGTTTACTGACCTACACCAAAGGGCTGGCCAAGGAACTGGCTCCGCACGGAATTCGCGTCAATGGGATTGCGCCGGGCGTGATCGCGACTCCCTACCACGAACGTTATAGTCCGCCCGAACTCATGGCGAAATTCGTGGCAAATATTCCCCTGGGCCGCGCCGGAACGTCGGAAGAAGTCGCCGATGTCATCTTGTTCCTGGTGTCCCCCGCCGCGCGCTACCTCCTGGGCGAGACGGTGGAAGTGAACGGCGGGATGTTGATGGACTGAAATCACAGAAAATTTCATGGCCGACTTGCCGAATGATTCCCCCAAGCCTTTCGCCGACGAGCGCGGCTGAAGATTACTCGCGTCACAGTGGCGGCCCCCATCGTGGTGGCGCTCACTGCGTGGCGCCTATTGCTTATGGCCTCCTGCCTGCTTCCTTCCGCCTACTGCTTTCCACCTCCTGGTTGTAGAATACTGACCAGCATTTGAGCATAGGCGTTCTCGAAGACGACTTGGGGCATAGTGGGAGGCAGAATGCGCGGCGCAGTTCGGACCACAATTCTCTCGCTCCTTTTCCTCGGTGTAGCGTTGCTGGCCTTGCCGGGCCAGGACCAAAAAAAGCGCCAGCCGCTTACGGAAGGGGAAATCATCCGGCTTTTGCAGGGGAAAGTCCCTCCCGAGCGGGTGGAATCGCTGGCGCGCGATCGCGGCGTTTCATTCGAGATGACCGCGGCGGTGGAACGCGACCTGCTTGCTGCCGGGGCCACAGACGAGCTCCTCCAGATACTGCGTGAGGTCGCCTCCAAGTCCGCGCCGCCCCCCCCTGCCCCGCCCCAGCCGGCGCCCGCCGCGCCCACGCTCCTGGTGATTCAGAGTAAGCCGGGCGAAGCGCAGGTTTATGTGGACGACATCTTCAGCGGCAAGACGAGTTCCGAGGGCGTGTTGAAGATTCCCAACCTGGCGCCTGGCGGACATCAACTGCGCCTCACGCTGGAAGGCCACGACGACTTCGAGCAACACCTCGACCTCCCCGCCGGCGAAACAACGCGCTACACCTTCGTGTTAGCTGCCTCCAAGCCCGCTGCGCCGCCTATCGGGGGACCGGCGAGGGGAGCGATGGTGCATTTCGCTTTGGATCGTACTCTGAAAACCCCCGTCCAGCCGATTCGCGGGCTGGCGTTTGCCGGTGACCCTACCGCGCTGGCGGCGCTGGGAGGAGACGGCTCGGTGCGCGTATGGAATGCGGTGACCGGTGACCCCCTCACAACCATTGAGCGCACCGAGCACCCCAAGACGGTTTCCTGCATTGCCTTCAGTCCGGACGGCAAGTGGATTGTCGTTGGTGAGGCTTTCGTCAAAGCCAAAGTCTACACTGCCAAAGTCGAATTGCTCGACGCCGTGGCGGGCAAAGAGGTTCGCGCCCTCGTAACGCATCACTGGGAAGTGGAGAGCGTCGCATTCAGCCGGGATGGCACGCTGTTGGTCTCCAGCAATTGGGACCGCAAGGTACGGATATTTGAATTTCCCTCGGGAAATCAGGTACGCGACTTCGAGAGCGAGTCCAAGCCCGTCTGCGTGGCCATCAGCCCGGACTCGAAGGTCATCGCTTCCGGGGATCTGAGCCCGGCCGTGACCCTGTGGGATCGCGAAGGGGGAAAAGAAATCCGGCGCCTCACCGGGCAGACCAGCCGGATCTGGAGCGTCGCCTTCAGCCCGGATGGCCAACGCCTGGCTTCCGCCAGCGCCGACGGCTCTACGGTCATTTGGAATGTTTCCACGGGCCAATCCCTCTACACCCTCTCGGGCCACGTGGGCGCCGTGATGTCTGCGGTCTTTAGCCCGGACGGAAAATTTGTGGTCTCGGGCGGCGCCGATGACACCGTGCGCTTTTGGGACGCCGCCACCGGCCAGAACCTTGAAACTCTTGGGGCCCACTCGGGGGTGTGGCAAGTAGCGTTCAGCCCCGACGGCAAATACCTCGCCGCGGGCTACGCCGACGGGACCGTCAATATTTGGAAGAAACAAAATTAAGGCGTGTAAATTTTCCAGGTAGGTATAGCGCTCCTGAGAAGACCATTGTGGATACCCCGCAGTTCCCCAACCCTGCCCGAAGATGCCTGATGATCCCAAAGCAAAAAGCATTTGGCTGTTCGCTGGGAAAAGTGGGGGATTTTGCTGATTGTCACGCTATCTTTTGATATTCCACCATTTTGGGCTTTTCTAAAGTCACGCAGGTGAGAAACCGGGATATAATACAGTGACAAATTTTCCAGCGATTTCTTCCGATTGTGGGATGCAAGCGTATACGCTATGGATGAATTTGAGGAAATTTACCGGCAACACTTTGGGGCCGTATTCCGTTTCGCCATCCATTGCGCGGGCAGGCGAGAGTTGGCGGAGGACTTGACGAGCGAGGCGTTTTTGCAACTGTACCGTAACTGGGCCGAGATTGATCCGAGCCAGCTCCCAGGGTGGCTGATTACCGTGGTCAAGAACCGCGCCATCGACTATTGGCGACGCGCCTCCCGGGAGGAGTCGTATGCCCAATCTCCGGGTGTAGCGCCCACGGCTTTTGACATGCAACTGGAAAGCTTCCTTGAAGACAACAAGGCGTTGAAACCCACGCACCGAGCCTGTTTGATCCTGCGCTACGTACACGGGATGAGCCGCGAAGAGATTGCGCGGAAGCTGCGTTTGACGGGGAACCAGGTCAAGGGCTACTTGCAGTACGGCTTGCAACTATTGCGGGAGGAGTTATCCGGGAACCCGAGGAAGGCTGGTCTATGAATGATCTGAAGAATGACATCGGACCCGACGAACAAGAATTGCTGGAGCAGTTCGGCGCCTCGTTCCAGGCGTTGCGCGCAACTCATGCCAGTTGCCCCCAGCCGGATATTCTGCTGGCTTCACAGGCAGGAGTTCTGGATGGGGAGACCGCCAGGAATGTCACCACGCACCTCGAGCAATGCGGCTTCTGCCGGATCCTGCTGCGGGATTTGACCGATGCGGAGCTGAGCGCAGCGCGGCCTGACGAAGAGCGCCGGGTTCGCGAGCGGGTTCTGAGCGCTGCGAAAGCTTCTGCGAAGGCCGAGAAAGCGGGGGGCGGATTACTGGCGAGCTGGTTCTGGAAGGCGTTGCCGGCGGCCGCGCTGGCTGGAGTTGCGCTCTTTGCGGTCGTTTGGGTCCGTCTTCATCAGCCTATCGCTCCTGTCCCAACTCCCATCACCGGGGCGTCACAACCGGCCCTAACCGCGGCTGCGTCGGTGTTTCAGTGGGAAAAACTCCCCGTCAAACTGCAAGCGGATTCGATTCTGGTTTGGCGAGGCGCGCCACGCACCGACCAGGAAAAGTACGCTTCGGAACTCACCACCGCGCTGGCGTTCTACCGCGATGACAACTATCGAGAGGCCGCAAAGCAACTCGCCAAGGTGGCTCAGAGTTATCCCCGCGGCGTCGAGGCCCAATTGTACCTGGGGATTTCGCTGTTGAATCTGCAACAAAATGCGGAAGCCATCGCACCCCTGAGCGCCGCCCAAAAGTTGGGTCCGGAAGAGTTCCGGGAGGATGCCACCTGGTTTCTGGCCCTGGCGTATGAGCGCACCCATGACACGCAGCAGGCTCTCGCGGAGCTGCAAAAAATGTGCCAGGGGAAAGGCGGCTATGCGCATCGCGCCTGCAAGGGAATTCAAGAATTATCCGCCCCACTCGGAGACACGCCCTAGAGCTTAGTTGCGGAAGTTAGCGAAATTATTTGTCGGCGGATGGAAGGGCGGGCCTTTTGGCCCGCCGAAAAGCGGCGGGAATGGAAGGGGCTTTAGCCCCTGAAGCGACGAGGCTTCAGGGGCTAAAGCCCCATCAAGTGCGGAGGTCGGTCGGCGGGGCTAAAGCCCCGCCCTTCCTGGGGCCATGACCAATGTCGCTCATTATTGCAACTAGGGACTAGAGGTGACTTTTGCACCGCCCGCGGTTTAAAACCCGGCCGTTCCGTCTTTGGCTGGCGCTGTGTAGCGCGATGGTCTGGAGCCTCGCGCTGCCGCCCTCCCTCCTTTCCCAGCAACCCGACGCGAAATCCTCTCCTAGTCCTGTAGTTACCAGCCAGGCGCCCGAACTCAGCCCGGCATTGAAGGACGCCCTCAAGGCCGGCTGGGAATCCTACACGAAGCGCCATGATGATTCCGCGCGGCAACAACTCCAGCGTGCAATAACGCTGGCGCGCGAAGAAAGGAATGCCTGGGGCGAGGGCGAGGCGCACCGGATGCTTGGACTGATCGCTTCGCGCAACGCCAAGTATCCCGAGTCCCAGGCGGAATTCGGCCAGGCGCTCGCGCTCTTCGAGTCGGCGCCAGCCCCGCCCAGGATTGCTCTCGTACACATGCATTTAGGCATCGCTGCGTATTACATGGGGAAGCTAACGGAGGCTCTCGCGCAGTATCGTCAATCGCTCTCCGAGTTCGAGGAACTCCATGACTTGGCAAGTCAAGCCCTGGTTTTGCAAAATTTGGTCTTGGTCAACACCCTGCCGGCTGAGGAGCAACGTGCCTACATCGAGCGCGGGCTGGACCTGGCCAGGAAACTTGGAGACAAATCCCTGGCCGGTATGTTCCTTCATTTCATGGGAGACGTTCTCTTCATCGCCGGCGACTACGCCGGGGCGATCGAAAAATTGAACGAAGCTGCTGCCTCCCTGGAAGCAGCGGGTGACCGCGCTTCGCTGGCCTCAGTTTGGACGAGTCTGGGCCGGTTGCAGCGCGCTCAGGGCTCCTACGATGAAGCGATTGCCTGTTACCGGAAGGGATTGAGCATTCAGCAGGAACTCGGCGACAAGATCGGCGTTATCCAGTCTTTAAATGCCCTAGCCGTTGCCTACGACGAAGCGGGACACGTCCAGGAATCTATCGAGCAGTACGAACGGGCGCTAGCGCTGGCAAGGGAAACGGGTTCTCCCCGGGTCATCGCGTTCATGACCGGGAATTTGGGCAGTGCCGTCATGGCTAACGGAAATTACCAGCGCGCCATTGACCTGCTCGAAGAATGCCTCCGCCTGGACCCTTCCTCGAGTCATTTGGCACTTCGATATAAGCAATTAAGCAAGGCCTACCGAGGCATGCAGCAGTACGAGCGGGCCCTCGAATGCGCCAATGAGTCAGTCAACCTGCTGCGCAAAGCCGACTCCCCCGACACGTTGTATCTAGCCCTCGAGGGACGCGCCGACGTCTATGAGGATTTGAAACGCTATCCCGAGGCCTTGGCGGACACGCAGGATGCAATTCACGCCGTGGAGCAGATTCGCAGCAAACTTGTGCCGGCGGATTACCTCAAGCAGGGGTACGCCGGGCGCACGCAAGATTTGTTTGCGTCGGCCATCCGGATTCACGAGCAACTCGGGCAACACCAGGAAGCCATGGTAACGGCGGAGGAAGCACGCGCCCGCGCTTTCCTGGATCTGTTGGCGACGCGCCGCACGGAACAAAACAATTCGCAGGGTTCGGCGTCCGCGGCTTCGCTCCCGGCGCCAGGCAATTTGTCTCCCCAGGACAAGGCCACTCGAGCCTCTCTTGAGGCGGGGGGCAATGGACTCCCCACCCGCGGCTCGGCTCCCTTGCTCGTCGCTGCTCCGGGTGGCGCGGCGGCGCTTCCGAGTTCCGTTTCCGCTTCGCCACCCACGTTCGATGAATTGGTTTCCACGGCGAAACGTTTGGACTCCACGCTCCTCAGCTATTGGGTGTTGCCGGATGCCACTTTTGTTTGGGCGCTCGGGCCCCAGGGGGAGGTGCGTGGCGAACGCATTGCCGTCACCTCGGAAAAGTTGTCAGGACTGATTCGCTCGGCTTCCTACGGTCAGGAGGCGGCGGGCGCGGGACCGGCAACCTCGGGGGCGAAAGGAAAGACACCCACCGAAGGTGGCGCCACGCTTACCGCCACACGTGGTCCTCAGACGCTGCGTTTGCGCGGTGGCGGGGAAATCGTCTTGGAGGGCAGCCGCAAGCAATATTGGCGCGAGCTCTACAAGCTTCTGATCCTCCCGGTGCAAGACTGCCTGCCCCCGCGGGGAGCCCGCTTGACCATCGTGCCGCAAGGGCCACTTTTCCGCTTGTCGTTCGCGGCGCTTCAGGACGCGCAGGGCCATTACCTCGTTGAGAATTACGCTCTGAACTACGCACCTTCGCTCGGTGTGTTGCGGCTTACGGGGGAGCGCAAGCAGCGGCTGGGCCAACGCGCGCCGCGTTACCTGGTGGTGGCTGACCCGCAGATTGCCCTCGACCTGTCTAAAGATATGGGACTGCCTCCTTTGCCTGGCGCACGCGAGGAGGCGCGGAATATGGTTCGCCTTCTGCCCCAAGGTGAGACCACCCTCCTGATGGGAGAAGACGCAAGCAAACAGGCGGTGCGCCAGCAGGTGGGGGGGAAGACGGTCCTGCACTTAGCCACGCACGCCATCGTGCGGGACGACCAGCCTATGGACTCTTTCCTGGTCCTCAGCGCCGGTGATCAGTCACTCCCGGGATCCGGCCGCCTGACCGTCCGGGAGATTTACGGAATGGACCTCCAGACCGATCTCGTGGTCCTGAGCGCGTGCCGCACCGGGCTCGGCAAGCTCTCCGGAGATGGCATGGTGGGATTGACTCGCGCGTTCTTCTATGCCGGAGCTCCCTCCGTGATGGCCACCTTGTGGGACGTCGCCGACGAACCTACTTCCCAGTTGATCTCCAGTTTCTATTCTTCCCTCCAGAAAGACCACGACAAGAGCCGGGCCCTGCAAACGGCGCAGTTGCGCCTGATGCGCGCCCTCCGCGCGGGCCAAGTCCACGTCGATACCCCGGTTGGTCCTGTCACCTTGCCCGAGGACCCGGTATTTTGGGCAGGCTTCGTTCTCCAGGGCGAACCGTAAAATTTTCTGGATAACATTTTCTTCCGTTTCGCTTCCCACCACGTATTCCCTCCAGAAGGACCCAGAATCCGAACCGTGAATAGCAGCAAGAGCCGTGGAATTGAAGTCGGCGGACGATCGGATGTAAAACGCTCATTGGAAACGACTTAAGAGGAGACTACCCAGATGAACGCACCTGCCTACTCTCTACCTTCTAGTTACTTCCATAGTTCCAGTTCAAGGCCCGCGAAGCATGGAATAGAACGCTTCTTGGGCAGGACTGCCCTCTTGGTCTCTCTCCTCGTTCCCGGCTCGTCGGCGTTGGCCCAGACCCCGTTGACTCCTTCGACGCTATCCTTCGGCAACCAAGTCGTAAACCAGTCGAGCGCGGCGATGAGCGCAACCCTCAAGAACACCCAGGCCGTACCCCTGAGCATCAGCAGCATCGCCATCAGCGGCGGAACCGCTCCGGCCGATTACGTTGCGGGCGGCAACTGTCCTCTCAGTCCGAGCACCCTCGACCCGGGGCAGAGTTGCAACATTGCCGTGACGTTTATGCCTTCAGCGCTGGGTATGCGCACGGCCACGCTGACGGTTACGGATAACTCGCAGACAAGTCCGTGGACCGTCTCCTTGAGGGGAATGGGTGTGGCGCCGGTGGACGGCACACCCGGCAGTTCGAATATCGGCACTGTGGCCGTGGGCTATACCAGCGCGACGCCGTCGGGCACGCTCACCAACAACCAAGACGGCGCACTGACCTCTTCGGGCCTAGCGTCCAGCGAAGACTTCGCGCGTGGCCGGCCGGGCACCCCTAAACTTCCCTCCCGCGTCTCCGGCGGCCCGACCGTGGTCGCCCTGGGCGGCGCCGGCGGCGCCAATGGACTCGTTTCCATTGCCGTGACCCCGGTGAATGCTTCCATCGCCGCGGGGAACACGCTGCAATTCACCGCCACGGGCACCAACAGCGACGGCAGCACGCAGAACCTGACGGCCTCGGTCGCCTGGAGTTCCTCGGCGCCCGGCGTAGCCACGATCACGCCGACGGGCCTCGCGAGCGGCCTCTCGGCGGGCAGCCCAACCATCATCGCCACTTTGGCGACCGCCACCTCCCCCCCCACCC
>JBEKNU010000207.1:0-16411 GCA_049522495.1 Terriglobia bacterium | reverse complement strand
AATTCCGCCCCGCAGGTACCCCGCGTCCACCAGTTCATCAAGGGAAGTGGGAGGGCGCTGCTTGTCGATGGTAAATTCGTCGATCAGCTTCCGCATCGTAAACAAGTCATCGCGTAACACCGCTTCGCGGGCATGGATGACGGCAGTGTGATACATGGGCATAGCGAAGGAAGCCAGGATCAAAATGAGGACGAGCACCACCATCAGTTCAATCAGGGTGAAACCGCGAAGTGCGGTCCGAAGTCCGGGGTCCGAAGTCCGAAGTCCACGACCCGAAGTCCGAGTTTCTACCTTCGAATTTCGAGATTCGGCCCCTTGACTTCGGACTTCGGACCCCGGACTTCGGACTTTGTTTCTACCAATCCCCATACTGTGTCCCATCTAACGCCGTTCCTTGACTCTTCGAATACACGTCAAAAACGTTATCACCACCCCAGCTTTTGGCGTCGACATCATCCTGCATCGAGCGCAAACCCCAATCCGCGTTCCCCGTCATGGGGTCTATGGGAATCTTGCGAAGGTACTTGTACTTCCCCTTGGCAGTCCCTTTAACCGGCACCCCGTCGACCAAGGTCTGAAGGTCGGGGGGATAACCGAAGCTGTCCACTTTAATGGGAATCTTGCCAGAGTCAGAATCAATCTTGTACCGATCAATCGCCTCGCGCATCATGCGCAAGTCCTCGCGAAGCCGCTCCTCCCGGCCGCGGATTATGGTATTGCGCGCCAACGGTAAGGCGAGGGTGGTCAGCACCAGTAGAATCGTGATCGCCGCGATCAACTCGATCAGCATGAAGGCTTTGTCCGAAAACTGATTGCATCGTTTCGCCATCTTCAGTTCCATCATTGGGGTTGTTGGGGCTGCGGGGTTGGAATCTCGAAGGGACGCGGACCCTCAAAACCTCCGGGGCCCTCGGCCCCGCCGGGGGAGGTCACCGGGACGGTTGAGCCCTCGGCTGGGGCAGGCTCAGGAAGGCGGATGACCCGCGGGGTCAGCATGACAAGTACCTCCTGGTCATTCACCTCTTTGTTTTCCTGGGAGAAAAGGTAACGAATCAGTGGAACATCACCGAGGCCCGGGACCCCTTGCACCGAATTGGTCAAAGTCCTTTGGATTAAACCACCCAACAAATTTACTTCTCCTTCCTGCAAGCGGAAGTCGGCTTCAATTTTGCGCTGGCCGAAGGTAGGCTCAGTGATCCCGCCCACGGAGATGGAAGCTCCCAGGGAGGAAATCTCAATCTTGGCGTTAACTTCAATCTCTCCGGTGGGGAGCAAGTGGGGGGTCAGGGAAAGGTTTACACCAATATCCTGAAATTGAAACTGCGTGCTGGCGAGCAAACCAACTCCCCCTGTTGACGAGCTGGTAGTTCCGCCCAGGGAAGGCAGAAAACTGCCCGTAGCGTAAGGAATTCGGCTGCCGATATTCACCTTGGCCTCATGGCCGTCTGTAACCCGAATGCTCGGGTTCTGCAAAATATGAGTTTTGGAATCGTTCAAGACCGCCTGCGCAGTTGCGCCAGGAAGAACCACGGCATAGTCCTTATAGCCCAAGGTGTTGATGGCGGCAGTGGCGATAGTGGTGGTTGTCCCCGCGACGGTCGTTTGCGGCGCAAAGCCCGCCCCTGCCTGGATTCCCGGAGTAATCGACCCGCTGGCGCTAACGGTGGCCGGCGTCAGGCCAAAATCCCGAATTCGGTCGCGGTCGGCTTCCACGATATCGATGTCAATCATGATTTCCGCTTTGGCTCGATCCAGTTTCCGCACGAGCTGTTCTGCTTCCGCCACCTTTGTGGGCGTATCCCGGATAATAATGGCGTTAGCTTCCGGATTGTCCATTATGTACTTGAGTCCCAGCACCTGCTTAAGGTCACTGGTAATGGCAGTGCGGTCGGCAGGCGCCAGCGGGTTGGAAAGGTAAATCGTCTTTACAACCTGGTCGTCGTAAAGCGTATGATTGGGAATAGTATCGGGAATGACCAGGATCGTGTTGGGAGTGACCGCCTTCCAAAACGTCTTGCTCTGCAACGCTACAAGGTTCAAGGCATCTTCCTGCTTAATGCTGACCAGGTCCTCGCTGAGCGGTTTCTGGACAAAGTCCGACGTGAAAGCAATGTTTAGTCCGGCGAGCTTGGCCAGCGTCTCGAAAACCTTTTTGCTGTCTGCGGAGGGGATACGAAGGTGGACAATCGGTTCTTGGGAAAGGGGTTGCAGCTTCACCGCGGCGGGTGGGCCTTCCTCTTCGCGGGCCTTCAAAGCCTTTTGGATTGCCTCGGTGTGCGCCTTTTTTGACTGCGCCTGTTTGGCCAGAATGGCGTCGAGCTCCTGAGCGGCAGCCGCATCGGACGGATCAATGCGCGCAGCCTTCTGAAATTCTCCTGCCGCTTCATCCGCTCGCCCTTCCTTTAATAGTTGGCGACCGTTCTTGAGGTGGAACAGGCTGGCATGCAGGCGAGCATTTTGCTCATGAAGGACATATAAGGAGTTAGCAGGGTCTGACTCTTTCGCCTTCTCGTAGTCCACCAAAGCCGTGTCCCAGTCCTTTCGTTCCTCGGCCTTGCGACCCTGTTTGTAAGCGGAGCTAGAGCCGCCTCCGCAGCTTAGGCATGAGGCGATCAACGCCAACACCCCTATCAGCCGGACACTTTTATTGAACATCCGTCTCCCCCGTGGCCGGAATCAAAACCTGACGTTGGGACTATCGGCCATGAAAAAATGTGACTGCAACTCAAACCCGGTCAGCGATGAGTTGAGCAGGTTCACTCCCAGGTCGGTGGAACCCGGACTGCCCGATGCAACCATCTCGTGGAGAGCCTGCACGTTTGCCAACCCTGACAAGGGAAAATGCAAACTTACATACAGTCTCTTGGATGCAGGTCTGCCGCCGTATTCTGCCTGGGCATTACCTACGTCCTGCCCAGGGGACACCCTCACGGCTAGAACCAGGGTAGAATCAACACTGGTGGCCCGATACTGGTCCGCAAACGTCTCCCCTTGTTTCACCAAATACACCTGTGATCCATCTGCCACGATTGCTCGCATTTCCCCATCCTGTGTCTCGACGGAGCCAAGCGTTTGGAAGACAAATGTGCCGGGGTCCGGTGAGGTTCCGGTCTTCTTCAAAATGGGAGTGTATCTCTGCCGGGGACCTCTTGCCGGGGTGACGTCCACATGCGCATCCTTCCGGTTCTTGGGAGGTGGAGTCTCCGCCTCCTTTTGGGGATCATCGGAGACCCGCGAAGACACTTCCCCCAGCTCATAGGATTCGCATCCTAAACAGTATTCATCCGAAACGAGAAATGGCCCTTGCTGCGCCGAAGCTGAAAGAAAGTCCGGGATTGCCGGAGGCGCTCTGAAAGGAGGTGGATGTGCTTGCCTGGGCGGATCTTCCACTGCTTCCACGGCGTCGGCGGAAACGCTCAACGCGCGGTAGCGTCCGGCAAAACGGTCACCTTGCCGAACAATATAGACTTCGTCGTAGTCAGAGAGAATCGCGGCGAATTCGCCATCTTCTTTCACGACGTACCCGAGGGGTTTCATCAGGACGGGAGTGTCGGGCGGGCGATCCGATGACCCAACGGGCTTCTCATTGAAAATGGATAATGTCGCGTCGCTTGCCGCGTCCGCTGTCCTAGCCGCTTCACTCACCGAACCCATGACAGGCCGGTTGGGTGCCGACCTATCGGCAGCGCCCGGAGCAGGCACCGGAATTTGGTACGATGCCTTCCGAATCACCGAGGCACGTGGCAGAGCCGAAACCCCGCCGGGATATACCGAACTTTCAGGATTTGCTCCCCAGGTCGAGGCGACCGTTGACGCAGGTGGAGGCGAACCCTGGGCAGGTGATGCCCCCTCCGGGGAATTGCCAGGAGCAACTTGAGCCACGCTTACCGTCGAAGCCTCGGGGACCAAGCGAACTGAATCCCCATCCGCCACGACGGTTTCAATCTTCCCATCCGCTTCCTGGACGTACCCTAGAGAATTTGCACCCGGCTCAGCACCTTGAGGGGGCGCGATTCGATCTTCCCTCGCAGTCTGGGAAGGGGTGGTTGGCTGAGCCTGAGCAAGGACCGCCGGAGCCAGCCCCCTGCCTTGAGTGTCCGCGAGGTAATCGCTCTTTGCGGCAACCGCCACAACCCCTGGCTGAGCCTGAGCAACGACCTCCAGCGCGGTCGGGGGCTCCTTTGCAACGCCCGCGGTCAACTCCTTGGTTTCGGCGCCGTTAGGTTTAGCCATGGGGGATTGCACCAGCGTCTCATCTACGGCCTCGACAGAGTCAGGAGTAATCTTCGTGACCCGGTACCGGTCCGCGATGAGGTCATTGATATGAACGACCTGAACTTCGTTTTCTTGCAGAATAATTGCTTCCAGTTGTCCCCCGGCCTTTTCCACGTAGCCCATCGGCTTAAAGGTCGTCGGAGCCGGCGGCGCGGAAGAAACACTCACTTGCGCAACCTCTTTCGTCGCTGCAGGTTCGTCAATCTTCACGGTATGGGGCTTCGGCTGAACCCACGCTCGCCGAGTGGCGGTTCTACGAGTCACCGCATGGACAGATTCTTCGGAAGGCGCCCCCGCCGGTGCAGCATCTTGAGCGAGCAAAGGCCCTTGATCCGAAGGTGTAGGGTGAGATTGGCGGCGGATGTTTGCGCTCGCTTGTGATGGAAGGTTCGACATGGGCGTTTGGAAAAGGGGGGAATGCTTGAGAAGTAAATACAGGCAAACTCCCACGCCAACACCCAAAGCGAAACTGACGGCCTGCCTGCCAATCCTCACTTGAATATCATAGCAGGGGTCGCACAAAATGCAATCCGCGAAAGCGGCTGTGGCTCGTTTGGCGATAGCGGTGCTCGATGCGTGCGGCGACCCTTTTATACTCAAGGGCAGCGTCCATCCGCACACCAAGCTTCGGGACAGGCGAATGGCAAAGGCAAAAACCAAACTGTACCCCTACGGTCAAAACTGATTTTTCACAGGCCTCACCTGGGGTGATGGTGGTAAGATTGCCGCCATCTTTCATCGGAGAGGAAACTTCCATGGCCAAAGTCTTGCGATGTCGCGACTTGGGGATGGATTGCCCCAAAGAAGTGCGCGCTGAAACTGAAGATGAACTCCTGAGGCTTGCCGCTGAGCACGCGGAGAAAGATCACGGCATTTCCGCTGCCATGATCCCCCCCTCCCTTTTGGCGATGGTCAAATCCGCCATCAAGGATGAATGAACTGCATGAATACCTGGGTTCTATTGGCACTCTGGCTGAAACTGGATACGCTGGCGGACGTCTGGCGAAGTTTCAAGCAAATTGCCCACGATGATGACCTGTTTCTGATCACGCTCGTCATTCTGGGAGCGGCGGCGGTGTTGGCCATCCTCTCGCGTCGCCAGCGCGCGCATGTTCGTGTCGCGGTGGTGATGTACGGCCTCGCACTTTTCCTTATCGCTCTTTCTACCATCCCAACCGCACTTGGATGGGACCAAGCGACCAAAACGCTTCATGCCGCGGGACTCTTATTGGTGGGCTTTGCAGTGGTCAAGCTCATCAGCATCTTCGTGTTCGACGTCGTCCTGTGCCTCACTCCCCTTTCCCCACCCCAAGTGCTGCGCGACCTCATCGTGGCAGGGGGATACATGGGGGTAGGAGTGTGGCTGCTCTCGCGCAGTGGAGTGTCGCTCTCCAGCATCGTTGCCACCTCCGCGGTCATGACCGGAGTGATCGTTTTTTCGCTGCAAGATAGCCTCTCCAACATTTTAGGGGGGCTGGTTCTGCAAATTGATGAGAGCTTTCAAGTCGGCGATTGGGTGAAAATCGAGCAAACGGGGGGGAAGGTAAAAGAAATTACCTGGCGCCATGTCGCCATCGAGACGCGCAACTGGGACACCGTCATTATCCCCAACAGCGTCCTGATCAAGTCGCAGGTATTAATCCAGGGGCAGCGTTCCGGACAGCCCATTCAGGAACGCCGCTGGGTGTGGTTTAATGTGGATTTTCGTGTGCCGCCCACCGAGGTCATCCGAGTGGTGACCGATGCCCTGGTCACCGAACCCGTGGAAGGCTCCGCCGTGGACCCTGCGCCCAACGTCATCCTGATGGAATTCAAAGAGAGCTACTGCTCGTACGCGGCCCGTTACTGGCTAACCGACTTGGCCAAGGACGACCCCACGGACTCGCTGGTGCGCTGCCGCATTTACTTCGCCCTCCTGCGAGCAGGCATCCCGCTGTCTGTTCCCGCGTTGACGGCTTTTGTCGAATCGAAGGACCAAGAGCGCCAGAAACTTCACCACGAGCGTGAGATTTCGCAACGGCTCAGCGCCCTGGATCTTGCTCGCGTGGAGCTTTTCCGCGAAATGAACGATGAGGAGCGGCGCAAGCTGGTGGAGCGCCTGATCTATACCCCCTTTATGAAGGGCGAAATGATGACGCGGCAGGGCGCGGAGGCTCATTGGCTATACGTCCTCACCAAGGGATCGGCCGAAGTGATTGTCTCCACCGATGGCGGCATACGCAAGACAGTTGCCATCCTGCACGCCGGGGACTTCTTTGGTGAAATGTCGCTGCTCACCGGCGAACCTCGCAGTGCCTCGCTGAAGGCGCTGGAAGAATCCGAATGCTATCGCTTGGACCGTAAAGCCTTTGAGGACATCTTGCATGGCCGCCCCGAGATCGCCCATTACCTTTCAGAATTGTTGGCGCGCCGGAAAGTGGAAATCGAAGCCGTCCGCAGTGACCTGGATGCCGCGGCCCGCGCCGCCATGATCCAGGGTCAGCAGCGAAGCATTTTTGACAAGATCCACAAGCTCTTTGGACTCGCCCCGACGCCTCCCAAGAAAGTGGGGTAGTAGGCAGTAGGCAGAATAGGTATCTGGTGTCAGGTGTTAGAATTCTAGTGGCGTGATTGCTCTGGCAACCGACACCTGTTGCAGAATAGGTGTCAAGTGTTACAGTTTTCTGACACCTGGGACCTGGCACCGGTCATTTGCAGCGGTCGCAAAGACCACCCGCTTCCACGCGCACGGTGCTGATGCGGAATTGCCGCTCGCGCTCGATCTGGCCTTTCAACTTTTCGAACAGCGAACTCTCAAACTCCTGGATGCGCCCGCACTTTAGGCACGCCAGATGGATATGGTCGCGAGTGGTTCGCGCTTCATAGTAATGCTTCCCACCCTCGAGGTGCATCAGGTCCAGTTCATCCACCAATCCGTGCTTCTTCAGCATGGCCAGGGTTCGATACACGGTCACCTTATTAATGGTGGGGTCCTGGTCCTTGGCGCGCTGCCAAAGGGCCACCGCATCCAAATGGTCATCCGCCCCTTGAATAATCTGAACTAACAGGCGGCGCTGATGCGTCATCCGCACCCCACGCGAAACCAACTCCTGCTCAAGTGGCCGACGCGAAACGCGCCCTTCTGCGTCCATACTTCCCTCACCGCCTTGGAGTGCCCGCTTGCTCTCTCTAGTTTGGCTTTGCGGCAACAGCCTGTCAACGAGTTTCCCCCTCTCCAAAGAATGCCGGTTCACGCCACGCGCGCCCACTCGCTCCCATTGCCAGCAGCTATTCCTTTCGCTTATCATCACACCCCCAAGGGGGCGATTATGGAAGCTGCGAAACTCCGCGCGTGGTGGTCGCACCGCCAGGGGCTGGATGGCCGGTTGGCGGATGCGGCGGCGGCAAAGGTACTGGAGGAAACCGGTTGGGCGCGCTCGGTGGGCGGGGTGAGGCCGTATTTGGGTCTGCGCGCTCGCTGCGGTATGGGTCGAGAAGCCGTGGACCAGGCCGTGGCGAGCCTTGAAATCCACGAACTGCCTTCCGCGCGCGGCTGCACCTATGTGTTGCCGAACTCCGCCTTCGCGCTGGGGCTGAAGCTGGACCAGGGCATTCCGGATGGCGAAATGAAACTCGCCCGCAAGCTTGGCGTAACGGACGCGGAGGTCGGCAAACTTTGCAAAGCTGTGCTGGAGGCTTTGAAGAAAGGTCCGCTTGACCCGGACGAATTGCGTTCGGCCACCGGCAAAGCGTCGCGCAGCCTCGGCGAAGAAGGCAAGAAGAAGGGACTCACCACGACGCTTCCGCTCGCCCTGGGACGGCTCCAGGCGGAAGGCGAGATCCGGCGCGTTCCCACCAATGGCCGGCTGGATCAGCAACGCTATCGGTACACCCTGTGGCGTCCCAACCCTCTTGCCAGCTTCAAGCTTTCCCTCGAAGAAGCATACACGCAATTGGCGCGATGCTTCTTCGATTGGATCGGACCGGCGACCGCCGCGGAATTCCAGGCCTTTGCCGCCTTGGGCGTCAATGCCGCCAAAGCCGCCATGGAACCGTTGAAGCTCCGGGCTCTCGAAGATGGCGACGAACGCCTGATGCTGCCAAATCGGCACGATGAACTTCTCGCCCTCAAGGCGCCGAAAGAGCCGCAGTATGTGCTGGTGAGCAGGGCTGACGGAATCCTGCTGCTGCGACACGACGTGAAGAGCCTGCTTGCGCCCGAGGACTTGAAGAAATCGGCCATCGACGAGAAGGGAAAAAAAGTGGAGGTGGGCGGCCCGCTGGATTTGCCGAGCCACGCCATTCTCGACCGCGGACGGCTGGTGGGATTGTGGGAGTACGATCCCGAAAGCCAATCGATTGCCTGGACGTCGTTCATTCGTTCCAATGCGGATCTCGAAAAGGCCGTTCGCCGCACCGAGGAATTCATTCGCACCGATTTGGGAGACGCCCGCTCCTTCAGCCTGGACAGCCCCAAGAGCCGCGCACCACGCATCCAGGCCCTGCGAAAAGCGGGGCATTGAGCGAGCGAGAAAGCTCATGAGCCGGCTTTGGATCGCATTGCGGTCAATGGTATATGCGACGTTGTTCCTGGCGGCGTGGGGCTCGGTCGCCTTGTTGTGTCGTGCCTTGGACAAGTACATTCCGCTCCGGGTTCCTGGTTGGTTAATTGCTCCGGCCGTCGCGCTGTTCGTGGCGGGCGCTGCGCTCGCACTCACCACGATAGGTTTCTTCATCTTCAAAGGCCGCGGCACCCCGGCAGTGTTTGATCCCCCGAAAAGATTCGTTCCGCACGGCCCTTACCGGCTTGTCCGGAACCCCATGTACATCGGCGGCGTCTCGATGCTTCTGGGATTGGGCCTTTACCTCACCTCTGTCGCGATGGCTTTGTTCGCGTTGGTTGCATTCCTGATCATTCACACCTTCGTTGTCTTCGCCGAAGAGCCCGGCCTGCGCAAGAGATTCGGGCAGGAGTACGAAGACTATTGCCACGCCGTACCACGCTGGATTCCTCGCTTTACCCGTCGGCATCTTCCAACCTAACCTGCGGGATCAACTCTTGCACCGCGGCCAAATCCGCCACTTTGCTTCCTTCCATGGCCACGGTTGCCGCGCTCGCAGCTACGGCCATGCGGAAAGCCTGGCGGAAGGGTAAGCCCTCGACGGCAGCGTAAGCCATGGCCGCCACCATCGTGTCACCCGCCCCCATGGTACTCCGCACCTGGACGGACGGCGGCGGGGCGAACAGGGCTTCCTTCCCGGCAACGCCGACGGCGCCCTCCGCCCCCAGCGAAATCAAAACTTGCTCGCTTCCCATGCTTATTAATTCCCGGGCTGCTTCCACCAGCGCGCGGCGAGTTCGCAAAGAGCTCTTCAGGAGATCTTCCACTTCCGCGCGGTTGGGTTTGACCAAGTACGGCCTCGCCTCCAGTCCGAGTTTCAGCGCCGGCCCGGCCGCGTCCAAGAAGCATTTGGCGCCGCGCGCCTTGGCAAAGCGCATCAAATCTGCAAAAATCGCCGGCGGCGCATCGGGCGGCAGGCTTCCGGAAAACACCACCACTTCGCATTGCGGCGCATGAGCTTCAATCTTCCGCCGCAAATCCTCCAAGTGTTCCGTGGTGACGCGGAAGCCGGGTTCGTTCAGCTCGGTCTCCGTCCCCTTCTCGGGATCATGGATTTTCAGGTTGACCCGCGTCTCGCCGGGGACATTGATGAAGTCCGCGGGATTTCCCTCGGCGCCGAGGGCGTCCAGGATAAAGCGGCCATTGCTGCCCGCCACCAACCCCAGCGCGCAGACCGCGGAGCCCCAACGCTTGAGCGCTTTCGCCACGTTGATTCCCTTCCCGCCGGCGTCCACACGGTCCACTTCACCACGGTTGGTTTTGCCGATTTCAAAACCTCGAACGGTCACGCTCTTATCGATCGCTGGGTTCAAGGTGACGGTTGCAATCATTTCAAAAACCTTCCCACTTCGCTCCGACTCATCGCGTAATCTCTGCATTTTCGGCCAAAAAGCCCGCTCGATTCTTGTCGATTATCGCGCAATTGGTGCATTTTCGTGTAACAAGCCGTGTTCTTCGCCAGACATTTTGTCACCGTTGCCTTTGTTTTCATGCACATCCCCGGTGGTTCCTTCATTTCTAACATCTCTAAGGGTCAGGAATCGGCGTTCAGCCGCCAGGAATCGCAAATCGTCCATGGTCAATCCTGTCTCCTGACACGTGAACCCTGAATCTTGAATCCCATCACCAGGCACCCGCCCTCCAGCCCCTAACATCCATCCCCTGATACCTGACGTCTCTCTTAACTCCATTTCTTTTCATCAACATCGCCAGAGAGCGATTTTATCTTGTTTGGTTTCATCAACATCGCGAGAGACCGGTTTTCTGACATTTTTTCTACGTTTGTTTTCAATAACATCGCCAGACTTACCTTCATATTTTCCCCCCGCGATTTTCTCTCCCCGGCTCCCGCAGTTCAATCTAACTCCTTTAATTTGAATGAGATGGGGTTTTGAGTGATTTTCCCTGCCCACAGCTAACCCCTTTGTTTTTCGGAACATCGCGAGAGACTGAGGCTTGTTTTTCAGCACGCTTCCAACCATTCGGCACTAGCCACTGCTGGTGGCTTACGCTAGCCACTAACCGCTAAGCACTAGCCACAAGCCATTGCCTTTCCGTGTGGTTTGCGCCGACCCCTTGAATAGGTCTGCGGTCTTTCAAGTCAGCCAGCGGGTGCTGGCCTCATGAACTAGTATACCGACGGATATCTCATTTGTCAAGTAAATAATGAGAACATATCGCAAGATTTACTGTCTGTGACAAAAAGTCTGAAGCGTTCCCTGGCCGGAGAAGAAAATGTTCTAGGAGGGTGTCTAGTCGTGCGAAATCGCTCCCGCACACACGCAAAAGCCGCGTGATCGATGGCTGCTCCAAAACATTTCCGGGCTGCAGGTACTATTTTATTGTGAGATCAAATTCCCTTAGGTCAAGGTTTGGAAACCCAGCGACAGCATGGCGGAGTTTCTCATCCGCCTTGGCGACAAGGATAATGCCGCGCACATTTTGGCCGGGCTTGGCCAGATAGCTTCTGACGTAACCCATATATCTTCCAATCTGGTCTACAATCGAATCTTGCTTCGCCCAAAAGCTCTTCAGTTCAACAATGACTAAGTCCCCGTGTCTGTCCTTGCATAGCACGTCGATTCTGCCAATTCCAGGACATACCCGCTGCCTCTCCATTAGTTGCAGCCCTTCCTCTATCTTGTCGAGCTGTTGTATGACAACGGACTCCAAGTTCGCCTCATGAATGTTGTGCGTGACCTGGGTATCGTCTGTCGCATTCAATTCCGGCTTATTCTGGATCAGAGGTCTTCCCGAACTTGCTGATTCCAAAACAACCTTGCCGTGTTGCCATTCCTTCAACCCTATCGTAAGGGTTCCCTTTTGCAGGAAGAACTTTTTCTGGTTGCTCAAGTGAAAATACATCCAATACTCGGGCGTTTTAGTGGGGAATTTGTAGAGTTTCTTTTCTTGGATTTTGCTGACAATTTCTCTCACGTCGATATATTCCTTGGACGAGATGAGTACTTTGGATGCATCGGTGACGTACCTCAATCCTTCGCTCACCTTCGAGAAATCAGGTAGTTTCGAAACACTTCGCAATTTGAATCCAGGATATTCGGCTACGAAGAAAGGCGAATCTTCTCTTGTGGCGAGCACATAAAGCCTCTTTTCAACAAATTCGACGGGTATCTCGCCTCGGACCGCCAGCGCCATACCTAATAGGTCGGCAATGCCGATGGGTCTATTCTCTTCTGCCAATATTTTCGACAGTAATTGAACGAGATACTTTGGAATCAGCGAGGGTTCTCGTTGCTTTGATTGCGGCACTTCCATCTTCTCTCCTTCGTTTCTCATCACCGGGACATCAACTTTGTGCGGCTATAACCACAACTCTAGTTAATTATCAAGCAGGCGAGCTTGTAGCCACGGTCAGCGCCTTCCCGACGGTGCATTTGTGGTCATTGGGAAAGGCCCACGATCAATCAGAGCACGATTGACCGTACCTACCTGCTACCCACTGATACCTCAAGCTGTTCCCTCAGTATGGTGCAGAATTGCTTGTCGTCGAAACGCACGAGCTTCCCCTGCTTATCTCTGAGCAACTTAAAGCGTTCTCGATGGGAACCTTCGAGATTTCTGACCGTGCTCTGATCTGCGGGCTCGGACCTTAGGCAGCACAGAACTTTCAATTTATCATTCGCCCTTAATGCGAAGTCGACAAGCTCGCGAAGAAAAGGATCTCCGAATTGAAAGCCGATACTGACCAGTGTGCCATGCGTCGAAAGGGCTCGCTTGAAAAGACGGTGGAGACTGACAAACGGTTCTTCATCCGGAATTCGTTTGTACCCAAAGAAGAGCGCGCAGTCTCGGTCGGTGGGGACTCGCATGTCTGTTTCTAGAATGGGCGAAGCGCGGTCCGAAGTTTCATGCTTCCAAGTTGCGGAGCCATGAAGTTTCACCAGATTCACAGGGCGTTCTCCAGGCTTGGCATCAAGCGGAAAGGAGGCGGTGTCCAGGCGGTGCGGCCTCTGATCCGCTATTCCAGTCGCTAACCGCATATGCTCAAATGGTTTCTGCCGACTTCCGATCCATCTGTCGAGCGAGTTCTCGATCACAGTGTCATAGTTTGTAGTAAAGAGCCAGAGCGGTTGCCCCTCAGGCACGAACTCGTCCGCCTCC
Source organism: Terriglobia bacterium (assembly GCA_049522495.1). GTDB lineage: Bacteria > Acidobacteriota > Terriglobia > UBA7540 > UBA7540 > Bog-366. Next base: position 3,413 of record JBEKNU010000207.1, on the reverse strand, counting down.
TTCACCAACTCCGCCAATGGGTCTGAATCGGCCGCTGCTTCTTCTGGCATTCTCCCGTAAACGGTTATGATCCCGTCGGTGAGCCTCCTGTACAGATCTTCGGCGCTGAGTCCCGAACGAAGCACGGGGCGCTGGGTTCTGTGAGGACGTGTGGAAGGACTGGAGTCGAGCCGGAGAGCCGCATCAACCTGCCGGATCTGCTCGGCGAGGCTGAACACCGCTTCAGCGTTAATCTCCGGATACTTCTCATTCCGACTCCGACGTTCCAGAATCCTGATGTATCTCCATAGGTCCTCACAGTCCTTGTGCGGAAACCCCCGGTCCTCGCATTGACCAAAAAAGTTGGCAACCATGGGGTAGTTGAAACGCGCCGACGCTCCCGCCCCAAATAGGAATGCCACAGCACGCGATTCTCGGCTTTGCATGGACCTCCTTTTGCTTCACGCAGGGACTCTTGGCGTCGCCAAAAACAACTCGTCCTGCTCGTGCTTGATTTTCCTCGCCGCTTTGGCGAAGGTTTCGACGCGGTGGGCGGGGTATTCGAGTTTCTTTCCCGCCAGCAATTCGGCGATGGTGAGGATTTGCAGGCGGGCGTGAGCATGGGTTTGGTGGGCTCGCGTAGGGTGATAAGAGCACTCATGGCCCATTTCGTTTTTCGCATGTGATCCGTGGTTGAATCCACTCACTGCTCCAGCAGGCTACGCGTCCCCATTGGCAAGGGTTGGTTTACTTTGACGCAGAACGATCTTCGGATGGCGATAAACCATGGCGCCTGCGAAACGGCCGGCAGGCAGTTTAATCCCAAATGTATGGGTTCGCCCGCCATGACCTTCGCCGGCTTTACTTCCTTCATATTTCCAGTCGTCCTCATGAAGGAAGACCACATCGACCCTCCAAATAACCACAGTTTTCCCGGTCTTGATGATCTTAGTGGCGTCCACCAAATACCGCCAAACGATGTACCAGCCCGCGTGGTTGTAATGTGATTGCAAGGCCCATGGACGGGTGGTTCCCTTGGACTCCAAGGCCTGCTCAGGAGGGGGATTTAGCTTGCCGCCGAGGGACATATCGGGGAAACGCTGCTGCGCTACATCCGGGTGTTTGTGTTTTTTGTAAGGGCTCAACGAATGCAGGGCTCGCACACCGAAAATTCCCACCAAGCCGCTGAACACATTCGCTTGTTCGAAGTAGACCTCAATTAGTTCGGTGGCTTCTCTTTCGATGTATTCAATGGCCTTGCGAATGTGGGAAATCTTCAAGTCAGGGGGAAGCGGTACGTTTCTGTCGAACCCTTCGGCATCAAAGCTCAATCGTCGCTCCTAATCGCCCGCTCACACCTGGAATGGCAATGAAAGCACTCGCTCGTCGCGCGGAATGCGGCGAACGGACTTGGCAGAAGGGGGCTTCCCTTCGACACCAAATTTCGCGAGCTCGGGGATAGCCCGTTCGGCCATCCGGTAAAAGACCGGATCACTTTCAATTCCGATGCTTTCGTAGCCCACTGCCAACGCGGCGGCGACGGTTGATCCGCCACCCATGAACGGGTCAAGCACCGTTCCCACGCCCAGCGGAAGCGAGGCGCGTACCACCTGGCGCATAAAGGCTTGGGGTTTCAGCGACGGATGAGGGGCAATTGCCCGTTCCGCGGACCGCGTGGGCGCGGAGCGAATGATATCCTCGAAGGGTCTTTCCGGAGAAACCCGACGGAGCCCGCCCGTTTTCCATTTGCGCAGATTGTCCTGAACTCGACCTTCACAGGGCTTGCGGAAAAGACCCCACGGTTCCCAGCCCGAGCGCGGCATCACCGTGACGTGAGCAAACTCCCCGTGCGCGTTTTTCGGGCGATCTCCGCCTCGCAGGGTCTTCACGAGGCGGATGATCTCGCCACGCTTTTCGAAACCGGCCTCTATGAGGGGCAAATAAACAAGGTGTGAGAGCAGGGGATTTGTCGCAACAAACAAATGCCCCCCCGGAACCAGCACGCGGATGGCGCGGCGAGCAAATTCTGAAAAAAAGTTTTGCAGCTTCGATCGTTCGCTTTCGGTAAGGACCGTAAAACGCGGCAAAGGGCGCCGCTTGCAGCCGTCAAATGACGGAGGAATCCGCCACACGCCTCCGTTCCCGTTCCGCAGTTTTTCCTTTTCCACGGTTGTGTATTCTTTCAGTCCGTAGGGCGGGTCAGTGACAATAGCGTGAATGGAGTCCTTTTCCCTTTTCTCCATCCAGGAGAGGCAATCGCCGAGATACAGGGTGTAGCGCGTCACTTCTTGCCTCGAATCTGCATTAAAGGGATGTTATCACGAATTCGCGTCCGACTCTCTTGTGTCCTCAAAGGCCGGTAGTGGTTCAATTTGATGCTGTAGAGGCGAGTTTACCTCGCCACATGGCGGCGTAAAGCCGCCTCTACATCAAATTGACCCACTACCCAGAGGCCGTGATCTGCGCGGGGGATTCTTCGCCGCTCTTTTCCTTGAAGAGCACGTTGTAGTTGGCGTTGGCGTTGAAGGACGGATCAAGGTAAATCAGGTCAACGCTGGCGTCCGCGACGTCGTCGCGAAGAACTTTCAGGTTATCGCCAAAATAGAGCTTATTCTTTCCATCCATTTCCGCAGAGCATACCACAACCTTCGCGCCTGGCGCATCCAAAGACGCCAAGACACACGCCCTCAGATTCGTGATTCATTTCGTCGGCGACTTGCACCAGCCGTTGCACGATGAAGACGACGGCGACAAGGGCGGTAACACGCGCCACGTGATCTTTGCCGGTCGGCGCGATCTTCACGCTTTGGGGAGTCGTCCGGGTAGAAGAGAGGCCGCAAACTTTCCCACAGCGCGCGCGCCTGCCGCCTCACCGCGCGAGGGGCGCGCGCATGAGCGCTTCCATCTCGGGAGCGGTTTTGGCGTGGTCGGGGAAATTGGTGATGCGGACATCAAAGGAGTAGCGCTGGCTGATGCCCATGGCTTCGTTCAGTCCGTCGGCCACGCGCACGGCGACGCCACGCGCCAGCTCCGCTCCTGTTGCGGGGAGCAGAATGCCGAATACGCCTGAGGTGAATTGGTAGATAGAATCTTCTCCGCGCAACCTTTGCATCATGGCCTTTACGGCCTCACCAAAAGCGGAATAAATCTCGTCGCTGTCCGAAGGGCTTGGCGAAAGTTCCAGCGAAATGGTGAGTCCGGAAAGGGGCAGCTTGCTGGTGGCAGCGCGCTGGAGTTCCAGAGCCAACCGGTCGCAAAATTGGCCCGGCCCGAACAACGTTTGCAACAGTTCCTTGTTCCCTCGGGCGCGCCGTTCCAGGTTGTGCTTTTTTTCCTCGGCCAACTCCTTGCGCAGGTGCGCGATCACCACTTGGCGGTCGATCAAGTAGCCCGCGAAAAGTACGGCGAGGGCACAGAAGCCGATAATTCCTTTC
>JBEKNU010000206.1:0-13631 GCA_049522495.1 Terriglobia bacterium | reverse complement strand
CGCGCCCCTCCCCGGAGCGCTCCGCCCGGATTTTCTCTGTCCACCCAAACCCTCACCGATTTCACCACCAACAGCCCCTCACCAACTCCTTCCCTCCATGTCAAACCGAGGAACTAGTCCATTAATCAGCGGGATACCGGCCCCGACAGCCGACTTGCGAAATCGCTGGGCGTAGAATGCTCTGCCTTGACTTCCTGATTTCAATTCTGCATGCTTCCCACGCGCACCTGTGAGAATCGTCATCCTGCTCAACCCCACCGCGAAGCGAGGCAAGGCGCGTCGCCTGCTCGAACGTGCGCTCGAAGTCTTTCGCCAGCAGCACATTCACTTCGATGTCCGGGAAAGCCAAAGCTCCCAACACCTCATGGAGCTGGCACGAGGAGCGCGTGAGGAAAAGCCTGACCTCATCGTTTCCGCGGGCGGTGATGGCACCCACCATTACGTCATCAACGGACTTCATAAATCAGACATCCCTTTGGGGTTGTTGCCACTGGGAACGGGTAACGATTTCGCGAAGGGCGTGGGTATGCCCATGGACTTGCGTGCCGCGGCCGAGGCACTGCTGAAAGGTCACGTTCAAGAAATTGATCTTGCCCAGGTCGGGGCGGCGATGTACGGATGTATCGCCGGAGTAGGATTTGACTCAATTGTCACGCGTTACGCCAACGAGCACGCGCGGTGGCTTAGCGGGCCGCTCGCTTACACTTGGTCCCTGCTTTGTTGCATGCCTGAATATCGGCCACAGCAGCTCGAGATCATTGCGGATGGCGAGTCTTTCTGCGGAGACGTCCTGTTCGCGGTGGTGGGAAACAATTCTTCTTATGGGGGAGGCATCAGGTTGGCGCCACGCGCCAGGCTGGATGACGGAATCCTGGATATCTGCATCGTGCCTTACATGAGCCGCCTCGAACTGCTGCGCTGGGTTCCGCGCGCCTACCGGGGTGAACATTTGAATCACCCGCGAATCAAATACCTGCAAGCGCGCCAGATCACCCTGCACCCGGCATCACGAATGGAATTGTTCGGTGACGGCGAATTCCTACAGGAGTTACCCGCCACCATTGAAGTGGTCCCGCGCGCTCTGCGTGTGATCGCTCCGGGGTATTGAGGCGCAGCCAAAAGGGCCGTAGTGAGGAGGGCCAGGGGCTGTTACGCCTTCGTCGCACGGCTTAAGGATTGGGCCGCGAGGGTTTGGGCGACAGGTTTAACAGATTCGAATCGTTCTGCGGAAAGGTTGGATGCGAACGGAGGCAGGGGGCCGGTTGCGGCGATGCCGGCGGCCTCCACGGCGGCGTGCAGCACGGGTGCGGGACCCCAGGCGTCACGCAAATCTTCCAGCGGCAGAAAGCTCGCGCGCAAGGCTTCCGCCGCGGCGCGGTCGCCGCGTTCGCAGGCGGCAAATAGTGCCTGACTCAGCGCCGGCGCGATGCAGCCGGAGCCCGTGGTGAACCCGGGCAAATGCCAATCCAGCAGATGGACCACCGCCGGCCGCTCGCCGATGCCACTCACCACACGGCGGCCGTCCACGCGCGCCAACAGTCCCGCAAGGTAGTCGTCCTGGGTTGGATCCTTGCGGACCACCGCGTACTTAATCGCGCAACACACGCCGCACTCCACCAGGCGGCCGACCGCGTCCAGGCCCGCCGCACGGTCGGCGCCGAAGCCCAACTCATCTTTCACGTAAAGGGTCAGCGGCATGCCCGCTGCATCCGCGAACTCACGCAGGCCCTTTTCGAGTCCGCCGGCATCGCGTGGGTCGTTGCATGGCAGCACCATGACACAGGGGAATCCATAGCGGCGCAGCAAGGGGGCTTGATCCATGAGCCGGCCGTACGAAGGTCCCGCGCTGGGGATGCACCACAGGTGGTCCGGCAAACTCTCCAGCCACTCCAAAAGCTGTTCGTACTCCTGTAAGCTCAAGTGGTACAGAAAGGCATTGCCGCCAAAAAGCAAGCGCGTTATACCCGCCGCCGCAAGATGATCAACTATACGGGCGGAGGCGTTGAAATCGAGCGTGCGCTGCGGGTCGCGGCGGCGAGCCAGCGGCGGCACCGGGAAAACTCCCTGCAAGTCCTCCCGAGTAATGGGTGAGGTACGCATCAGATCCTCTGCACACACTGGCCACTCCAGAAAAAACAGACGCCGGAGGGTGGTCAGGAAATTAGCTTTCGGCGACCCAAATCATTTGGTCTGTTTGTACAGGGTGAGGTTCAGAACTGGGCGAGTGCGCGTGTCAAACGAGCTCACCTGTCGTACCTTGGAATTTGAGTTCTTGTACATGGCTTGGACGGTGTAGTCGTGGTCAAGGCGGAGGTCGGTGAACTGGTATTGCCCTCCCTCCTGCGAGTAGATATCCAGCACCTTCTTGGTTTGGAGATCCGTCAATTCAACGGTGGCGCCTTGTATGAAGTTGTCCGCCTCGTCCATCACCACGCCGGAAACCGTTTTCGACGGAGGCTTCTTCTCTTTCGCCAGTCCGGTCACGGCCCCCAAAAGCAAAATCCCTCCCAGGAGCAGGAGGATGAGAGCCGTCAGGCCCGGTGCCGGAGGCCGAGATTCCCGTCTCGCCGGCTTGCCATCGGGCGAAGCACTGCTTGTCAGGCTGCGGAAGCTCATATTACCAAGCCTCATCTTCCTCGTCTTCCTCCCCACTGGAAATGACGTCGAGTTCCACGGGATTGGTGTTCACGACTTCCAGTTCTGCCCCGCAGTCCGGGCAATCCAACGTCGCCCCTTCTTCGACGTCGTCTTCTATCTCGATCGCCGCCTCGCATTCAGGGCAATGAGCCATGATCTTGCCTCCCCTTTATCACTCCGTTTCCCCAAACGAAAGTCTATTCATTTCCCCAGATGATGTCCAGCGCCACATCCGATTCATTTTGGATTTTGGATTAAGAACCTCCTGCACTCCCGCTCTTTGGGAAAGGAGGGGGCAAGGGATGGTTGGCTTGCCAATCCAACCCAAAATCTAAAATCCAAAATGCCATCGGCGTGGCTCCTGGATTTTGCCCTCAACTGGCTCTTCCCAATCACCCCTCTACCACGGTAACCTTGTTGCCTTCCGGGCCGGATCAGGAAATTCAAAAATGCGAGGTGCTCCATGAGAGACCATCATCAATTCGCGACGCTGGCGGTGCATGCAGGTGAAGCTCCCTGCAAGGTCACCGGCGCGGTCGACACGCCTATCTACCTGTCCACCACGTTCGCCGCCGTGGATTCTGATGAAATGGCCGCACTGTACTCCGGCGAGAAGCCGGGGTACATGTACACGCGCTATGGAAATCCCACGGTGCACGCACTGGAGGAAAAGGTTGCAGCTCTGGAAGGGGGCGAGGCGGCGCAGGCCTTTGCCACCGGCATGGCGGCCGTCTCCTCCGCCATCTTGGCCTATGTTAAAGCCGGAGACCACGTGGTGGCGGCACGTTCCTTGTATGGCGCGGCCTACAACTTTCTTAACCGCAAGCTCCCGGCCATGGGCGCCTCCACAACTTTTGTGCAATCCACCCGCGCGGAAGACTTCGAGAAGGCCATTCAACCCAACACCCGTCTGATTTATTTTGAATCACCCAGCAATCCCATCCTGGAGATTCTGGACATCGCCGCGCTGGCCGGAATTGCCCGGGCACGTGGCATCCCTTCCATAATGGACAATACCTTCGCCTCGCCGGCCCTCCAGCAGCCGCTGAAGTCAGGAATCACCGTGGTGGTTCACTCGGCCACCAAGTATTTGTGCGGGCACGGCGACGCGATGGGCGGCGTCGCCATCGGCCCGAAAGATTACATCGAGCACCTGAACCGCGACGTCCTCCGCGACTTCGGCGGAGTCATGAGCCCCTTCACGGCTTGGGTAATGCTCCGGGGCATTCGCACTCTCCATCTGCGCATGCCTGCGCACTGCGCCAACGCGCAAAAGGTTGCCGAGTTTCTGGCCCAACATCCCAAGGTGAAACGCGTCAACTATCCGGGCCTCGTCAACCATCCCGGGCACGACTTGGCCAAACGGCAGATGAAAGCCTTCGGCGCCATGATGAGTTTCGAGGTCCAGGGAGGTTACGAGGGGGGCAAGCGGGTCATGGATGGCGTGAAGATTTTTCTCCGCGCTGCCAGCCTGGGCGATACCCGTTCGCTGATTGTGCACTCCGCTTCCACCAGCCACCGGGCCGTCCCCCGTGAACAGCGGGAGGCCATCGGCATCACCGACGGTTTGGTGCGCCTGTCTGTGGGAATCGAAGCCGCCGAGGATCTGATCCAGGATCTCGATCAAGCGTTGGCGTAGAGCGTTCATCGCAGGGGCTCCCCCGCCCTTGCGGGCCACACTCTCGCTGTATTCTTCAGACCAGGGGAAATAGTAGGATTAGGGCGAGGATACCGATCATGCTCCAACTTATCTCGGTCGTGTTGGTGATCTATTCTTACTTCCTGATCCAAACCAATCTTCCCAAGCTCCCGCGGAACATTCCGACGCATTTCAATGCCGCCGGTGTGGCCGATGGGTGGGGAAGTCCCGACACCCTCTGGGTTCTATTGGGTGCACAAGCTCTGACCTGCGCGGTCTTCCTGATTGTGCCGTACCTGGGCCAACGAAGCCCAGACGCCGTTCATTTCGGATCGCGCCGTCTCAGCGACTTCTCCCCCTCTCAACGCGCACGGATGGTCTCGATGCTCAATGACTTGGCGGGATACTTGAGTATCGTGATGAACCTGTTTTTCGTTTTCATGCTCCGCGAGATCATTCAAGCAGCAGGGCAGTCCATCCCTCACCTCCACATGCTTTGGCCGTTGGTGCTCCTGGTGGGCGGCACGTCGGGCATCATGTTGTATTATCTGGGAAAGTTCCGCCGCGCGGCCAAAGGTGAAGGCGATGAGGACCCATCAACGGAACTCATGTCTTGACTTGCTCCGCCACAGCCGCCGCGAATTCCTGGGTGGTGTTTTTTCCGCCCAAATCGGGCGTGCGCACGAGGCCTGCGGCCATCACCGCTTTCAGTCCGTTCATCACCCGTGCGGCCGCTGCGGCTTCACCCAGGTGTTCGAGCATCATCGCGGAAGCCCAGATGGCGGCGATGGGATTGGCGATGCCCCGCCCCGCAATGTCGGGCGCGCTGCCGTGCACGGGCTCAAACACCGGCGGCCCGCGGCGCTCTACGGGATTCAAGTTGGCGCTGGCGGCAACTCCCAGGCTGCCTTGCAAAGCGCTTCCCAGATCGGTGAGGATGTCCGCGAAGAGGTTTGAGCCCACTACCACATCAAGGCTTTCCGGATGAGTAATCATGCGTGCGGCGAGCGCGTCTACGTGGTAGCTGGCCACGCTGACGTCAGGGTATTCGCTCGCCACGGCGCGCACAACTTCGTCCCATAACACCATGGTGTACTGCATGGCGTTGGACTTGGTGGCGCTGGCCAGGCGCTTGCGGGGCCGCCGCTGGGCCTGCTGGAAGGCATAACGGACCACGCGCTCAACGCCCCGGCGCGTGAACACCGACTGCTGAATGGCAACTTCGTCCTGCGTGCCGCGCTTGAAGCGGCCGCCCAACCCCGCGTACTCGCCTTCGGTGTTCTCACGAATGAAGAGCATGTTGATGTCTTCCGGGCGCTTGCCGCGCAAAGGCGGTCCCAGGCCAGGCAGGATTTCCACCGGCCGCAGGTTGACGTAAAGATCGAACTCGAACCGAATGCGGAGCAGAAGGTCGCGGAGCGAAATGTGATCGGGGACCGTGGGATGGCCGATGGCGCCGAGCAGGATGGCATCGAATGGGCGCAGCGTTTCCAGGCCCTCCTCGGGCATCATCCGGCCCTGGCGCAGATAGTATTCGCAACCCCAATCGAAAGGCTCGAAAGAAAGGGTGAATCCTTGTACCGCGGCGCCCAAAACCTGGACCGCAGCGGGAATAACTTCCTTGCCGATCCCGTCGCCGGGAAGAATCGCGAGGCGATAGTTTTTCATAATCAAATGTGGCGCGGGCGCGCCCGTTTGTACGTCCGGAGAATCCCCTCGATAGCAAGCCCCACCAGTGAGCCCCACATCAGGTTGGTGAGGATCGAGGTCAAGCCGACACACACGGCAATCAAGAGTTGCGGCCAGCGCTGGAAGAGGTCCCGCACGTAGGCAGCGTGCTGGATTCCCACGTATACCAGGAACACTCCCAGGACCGCCAGAGGGATCAAGTGGAGCAAACCGACGGCGGCCCCGCCGAAGAGAGCCAGCAGGATGCAAACTCCGCCGATGACGTAGCTCGACTTGGGGCTGCGCGCGCCGAAGCGATAGTGCGCCGTGATACCTCCCGAACCATGACACAGGGGTGCGCCCAGAATCGCCGCGGTTGCCAGATTCACCATGCCGATGCTCAGGCTGAGGGCGCGCACCGTAACGCGTTTGGCCTGCTCGCCGTATAGAATCCGCGCGGTGTTCTCCGTCGCCACGATGGAGTTGCCGAAGGTCAGTGCGAATTGCGGCACGACGAGCAGAGGCAAGACCCTTTTGAGCTCGCTCCACTTCGGATGGAGCAATTGCGGCGCCACCGGGCCAAAGCTCAATGCCGGCAGCTTGCCCCCTTGCAAGGCAACGCCCAAGATGATTCCCAAGGCCAGCAAGACGAGCGCCGCGGGGAAACGCCTCGAATCCCGCAATGCAAGCAATAATGCGGCTGCGGCAAGGGCGATCAGCCACGACGCAAGCTCGCCACCGGGAAGGGGTGGCCCGCTCCGCGATCCGATCACCAGCCGCAGGCCCTCACGCGCCAGCACCAGGCCCAATCCCAGTTGAATTCCGCGTACGATGGGCAGAGTGAATAGCTTCGCCACCCAACCTGCAATGTTGCTGACCCCTACCAAGAGCAGGAGCACACCCATCAACAGACCGGCGCTGGCAACCTCCGAAGGCGAAAGCGCCAGGGCGAGGGCAATGGCCGCTACCGCCTTGAAGGGCTGCACGGCGATGGGAATCTGGAAGTATCGCGCCGCGAGACAATAGGTGAGTCCCGCCGTCAGAAACAGGGCAGTCGGATTCAGATGATTCAAGGTGATGAGGGCAATGGCGATGGGAAAGAGCACGCCAATATCGCCAAAGGCCCCCGCCACATCCAGGCGGGTGAGTCGGGGGATCGGCAGATCGGGAGATCCGGAGATCGGGTGAGCAAAAAGTGGATTCGGCTGGGATTGTTCTGTGTTCACCTGATCACCTGATCATCGGATCTCCCGATCTTTATAGATTGTTCTTCGTTCACCCGATCTCCCGATCGTCGGATCACCCGATCCCTTGATCTTTGTGACACAAGCCCGCTCTTCACAAGTATAATCCCGCGGATGCGCAAAGTTCACAGGTTGTTTTTGGGCATTATCATTTGCTGGTTGCTTGCCACAATTTCAGTCAACTGTGGCGAGGAGACAACGAATGCCCATTATCCCCGCGTGCCGCAAGCCTTGATCATGTCCCTAACCGGGAATCATTATCCGGGGATTACTCGAGCCCTTTCCACGGTTGGATTCCAGGTGCGGGAGGTTTCCGCCGAAGGTTACGGATCATCCCAACGCGGGGATCCCCCCCTGCTGATTATTCCGGAGAGGGAAGGGCGGCAACTTGACCCCACGCTTGTTCAGACCATCCTCCACGACGTCGAAGGCGGGATGCCCCTGCTTTTAGACGGGCCTGCACCTTGGGCAAAAGAGTTGGGTGTCAAGGCCATCGGCACTCGCAGCGAAATCGCCCAGTATCGTTGGGACCGCTATGCCCAGAATCCCGTGCGTCTGCCGGGGCGGTTGGCTTACCCCCGCTTCCGGGTAAGCCCGGCACTTCAGGTGTTGGCTTTCGACCCCAAGCACCAAGCCCCCCTGGTGGCCTCGGGTAGCCGCGGGCGAGGGCGGTTCATCTACAGCGCCATCCCGCTCGAGCCGCAGGAAGGAATGGTTTTCCAATACTTGCCTTTCCTGGTACAGGCAATCGTCGATGAGTTGCACGTCGCCCCCTCGTTGGCTGCGGACAATCTCTGTGTTTATGTCGACGTCGGCGGCGAGCCGAAGGTTGACCCGGCGGTGGTCACAGCGCAACTGAAGAGCTGGTCCGTCCGCGAGATCCATCTTGGGGCTTTTTACAGCTCGGAGGCATTTCGGGAGTTCGCCCCGCGTTTCATCGCCGCCGCCCATCAGGAAGGGATCGCCGTGTACGCGTGGCTGGAATACCCCATGGTCAGCACGGAGTTCTGGATCCAGCACCCGCAATGGCGCGAAGTAACGGCCAGCGGGCACGCGGCCATTATGGATTGGCGCTATCACATGGCGCTGGAAGATCCTGCGTGTTTTCAGGCGGTGGCCGAACTCACCCGGCGCTTGGTGCTCGATTACGATTGGGACGGTGTGGATTTTGCCGAATTGTATTTTGAGGGATCACCCGGCATCTTCAACCATCCGAAAGACTTCACCCCCATGCATCCCACGTTTCGCCATATGTTCCAACAGCGTTACGGGGTGGACCCACTCGAGATGTTCGACCCCGATTCGCCAAATTATGGACCGCGGGACCCCAAGTTGCGGAGCGAGCTGCAAGAGTATCGTGTTGACCTCATCACGCAATTGACGCAACAGTTCCTCGAAATTCTGGCGAGTTGTCGGGCCCAAAAGCCATATCTTCAAACAACGCTCACGGTCATTGACGCGCTGCGCGATCCCATCGTGACCGAGCGGTTCGGCGTTGATCCTGACCGTCTGCTGGCGCTGCAAAAGGAATTCGGCTTTGCCGTTGAGATCGAGGATCCCTACACGGTGTGGAATTCCAGCCCCGACCGCTACAGCGCCATCGGCGAGCACTATCGCCCACGGCTCCAGGTGGGCACGCAATTTTCCCTTGATATCAACGTCGTGGACAGGATTCCGCCGGGACGCCCGCTCAATAAACCGCGCGGACTGGAGCTTTATGAGTTGGTCGCCAACGTTGCCGCGAACGTCGACCTCATCACCCTCTACGGGTTCAGCACCCTCTCTCCGGATGATATGCGGCTGGTCCCTCTTGTTCTCGGCGCGCAGCAGGTGAAAAGGGGGACGACGGAAGATGAGACCGTGGTGGCACAGCGCCAACTCTACTGGCGGACCGAAACACGGGGGAGAACCGTTTACCTCGACGGCCAGGAGTGGCCGTGCCTGTCTGATTCCCAAGTGTTGATTCCCGCTGGCGCGCACAGCGTGTTGACGCGTCCGCAGGCCGGAGGGGCCGGGCAGAGTGAGCTGCGCATCGAGAGTGTTAACGGCATAGTCCTCGCGGCGGAACGGTCCGGCCAAAGCGTGAGACTGACCTATGAATCTCGCGGGCGCTGCTACCTCACGCTGAATCGACCCCCCGCCGCAGTGCTCTGTGATGGCGCCCCCGGCGTCGGAACAATCTTAAGTAACAGTGGGCGCGTGTGCGTGGTGCTTCCGCAAGGCAAACATATTGTAGAATTGGAATAGCAATTCAGTTGAAGGGAGAAATTCGCATGAAATCACTATCGGGCTTGGCACGTCTCGCAGCGGTTGGGTTTTATATCCTCCTCGGGGCTTTTGCGCTCGCGACTACGGCAACGGGTGGTTATCACCTGCTCAATAAGTACCCTTTCGGAGCAGCAGAGGGTAGTACCCGGGAGTATTTCGATTACATTACGGTGGATTCCTCTGCGCGCCGCGTCTACCTGTCGCATGGCACGGAGATTAAAGTCATCGACGCGGATAACGGCGCCCTGATCGGCAACATCACCGGCTTGAAACAAGACCACGGAGTGGCCATCGCCAGCGAGTTCGGCCGGGGATTCATCACGGACGGAGCCCAGGGGAAAGTGATCATTTTCGACCTAAAGACCCTCAAGGTGATCGGCGAGGCGAAAGCCGCGAGCGACGCCGACTCCGTTGTCTATGATCCGGCCTCCAAGCGAGTCTTTGTCATGGAAGGAGACCCCAACAGTTCCACGGTGATCGATGCCAAGACAGGAACTGTGGTGGGGACCATCGAGCTAGGCGGGGCTCCGGAATTCGCCGTTGCCGACGGCAGAGGAGCAGTTTACGTCAATTTGGAAAGCAAGAACGAGGTCGTCGCCATTGATTCCCACACGCTCAAAATCAAATCACGCTGGCAGGTTGCCCCGGCCGGAGGGCCCACGGCCCTGGCGATGGACCTCAAGCACCGGCGGCTGTTCAGCGCCGGCCGCAACCCCCAGATGCTCGTGGTGATGGATGCCGACAGCGGAAAGGTTATCCAGTCGTTCCCGATCTCGGCGGGCGTGGATGCCGCCGCTTATGAGCCTGAAACCGGCAGGATCTTCGCCTCGACTCGCGAGGGGATGATCCATATCTTCCACGAAGACTCGCCCGAGAAATTCAGCGATGTCGAGACGGTCAAGACCGAGTTCGGGGCCAAGACCATGGGGCTCGATACCAAGACACACAACCTTTTTGTGGACACTGCGGATTTTGGTCCACCGGCGGCTTCGGCCGCGGGCAGGCCCGGTGGGCGGCGGGCGGCTGTTCCGGGAACGTTCCGCGTTTTGGTTTATGGGCGGTAATCGATCGTACCATTCTGAACCAAGGGCACCCAATAAGGACTGACCTCAGGGGTTTGCTGGACTGGGCATGAGGACACGCGAATTCACTGTCGTGACACTCCTTGCACTCGCGTCAGCATGTGGGCGCATAGCTTTTGCTCAAGACAAACCGGTGGCTTCCGATGCCATCCCCCTCACCGTGGCCGCAGGCGTGCCATTGCATGTGGTACTGGAAAAGCCGGTACCGATCAAGCATGCGGATGTGCCCGTGGAGGCACATGTCGTCGATCCCATTTTTGTGTTCGACCATATGGTCATTCCCGCCGGTAGCCAGGTTCACGGACGAGTGACGCAGGTGGAAAGCGCTCCGCGCAAGCAACGGGGGCTGGCCATTGCCAATGGCAACTTCTCACCCCTCCGCAAGGCGCACGTAGATTTCGATACATTAATACTCAAGGACGGGACGCGGCTCGCCCTGCACACGGTGGCGACGCAGGGAGCACCGAACATGGTTCATCTGGAGGCGGGCGAGCAGGGTAAGAAGAAGGGACGGGTGAGCCAAGCTGTGGATCAAGCTCGTCAGCAAGCCAAGGCCCGGGAGCAAGAGACGGTCAAGGAGATAAAGGCTCCGGGGAGAATGCAGCTTGTCAAGGCGAGGCTGTGGGCCCAATTCCCCTATCACCATCCCAAGCTCGCGGCGGGCACACACTTCACCGCCGAGCTCAAGACTCCGCTGGAAATGGGCAAGGAAGACCCGAAACAGTTGGACCGCCTGGGGTCGGAGATACCGGCGGGAAGCAACGTGCACGTGAGGTTGCTCACCTCCTTGAGTTCGGCGACCGACCACCAAGGCTCACCGGTTAGAGCTGTGGTGTCCGAACCCGTCTTTTCCCCCGACCATCAGTTGATTCTTCCCGAGGGAGCGCGGCTGGAAGGCATCGTGACCCAAGCACGTCCGGCGCGCCGCCTGGGCAGGAATGGACTACTTCGCTTCACGTTCCGGCAAATTGAATTGAGCCCTGGAGCCCCCCGGCAGGTTCACGGGACAGTTCAAAGCGTTGACGCCGCGGCGGGCGGCCACGTCGAACTCGGCGCGGAGGGTGGCGCTCATGCCGTCACTCCCAAAACGAAGTTCGTTGCTCCCGCCATTGAAGTCCTTTTGGCGACTTCTTCTCTCGACGGCCTCGACCCGCACAATCGCCGACGCATCGAAGAAGGGCTGGGACCCCAAGGCCCCGACGTGGCAGGAGGAGTGGTGAGGGGCGGCGCAGGCTTCGGCCTGGTAGGCAGCGTGGTCGGCTTGGCGGCGCACTACCGGCCCGTCAGTACCTGTTTCGCCTTTTATGGAGCGGGCTGGTCTGTTTACACTCACATCCTGGCGCACGGCAACAACGTCGTCTTCCCCAAGAACACTCCCATGGAGATTCGTTTTGGAACCCATGGAGGACAAAAGTCAGCACCTGCAAATTAGGCGATTCCTTTGAAGGCATAAAGAATGGCCGGCCATTCCGGCGATCAAATCTGGTACGAATACGCGGAAACGACGGGAAACATCTGGCTGACGCGTTGGAAATAGGTCGGCGGGCGCTCAAAAGCAGTAGGGGCGCAGAGCGAGGCGTAGCTTGCCTTACTCCTTGGTTCTTTACATGAAAACCTCAATGCTTTATTAGCACACAAGAGCGAGAGCCGCGGAGCAATCCGTCGGCCGACAGATAACTCCGCGCCACCCGCTCGACTCACAGTTGCATTGGGTGGCGGTCCGGGGTACCTTTGGAGTCAGTGGAAAGTGGATCATGAAGACCCCTGAAAGTATGTCGCCATTGCCGCAAGAGCAGCCCATTACCGCTCTTCTGCATGAGTTTGCCTCAGGGAACAAGACCGCGCTCGACCGTCTGGTACCTCTGATCTATCCTGAACTCCGCAGGCTTGCGCGGGGGTACATGCGCAACGAGCGTCCTGGCCATACGCTGCAACCGACCGCCTTGGTCCACGAGGCTTATGCCCGCCTGGCAAAGCAGGAGCAACCCGATTATCGCAGCCGCGCGCACTTCATGGGCGTAGCGGCGCAAGTCATGCGGCAGATCCTGATCGACCACGCGCGTACTCGCGATGCGGAGAAACGTGGTGGTGGGGCGCCGAATTTGTCACTGGAAATGGCTGCTGGCGTGCCCGTCGCTCAGCCTTCAACGATCCTCGCCATTGACGAGGCCCTGGAGCAATTGGCGCGGAACGATTCCCTGAAGGCACGGTTGATCGAGATGCGTTTCTTCGGAGGGATGACCGCCGAGGAATCTGCCGAGGTCTTGAAACTTTCGGTCACTGAAGTTCGCCGTCATCTTCGTGTGGCCCAGGCATGGTTGCAGCGTAAGTTGGATCAGAAAGCTGCCCCTGACGAAAAACCCTGACGTTGGTGTAAGTTTCTCCGGCCTTTTTCGCCTTATTAGTGTGGTGCTCATCGGTCCGAAGGAGAGACTGTGTCCGGCAACAATTGGGAGCGAATCCAGGAGATTTTCTTTGAGGCCGCCGATTTGACTACCCCTGAGCGCGATGCGTTCCTGGCGCACGCGTGCGATGGGGATGCCGGGTTGCGCTCGGAAGTAGAGTCCCTGCTCCGGGCTGACGCGGCCGGCGGTTCCGCCATCGCCGCGGCCATCGAGTCGGAGGTGAGTGCGCTGCTCGACGACGACGCGCCACTGGTCGGCACGCGCATGGGACCGTACCGTTTGTTAAAGGAAATCGGGCGTGGCGGCATGGGATCGGTGTACCTGGGTGAGCGCGACGACGAACAATACCGCAAGCTGGTGGCCATCAAGGTGGTCAAGCGGGGCATGGACAGCACGGAAGTGCTGGCGCGTTTTCGCCATGAGCGGCAGATTCTGGCGGGACTCGAGCATCCCTACATCGCCCGCCTCATCGATGGCGGTACGACTCCTGATGGCCGTCCGTTTTTTGTTATGGAGTATGTGCAAGGGCAGCCGATTGACGCCTATTGCCGCGAGCAGGGGCTCAGTCTGGAATCTCGATTACGGTTGTTCTTGCGAGTCTGCGAGGCCGTTTCGTATGCCCACCGCGCGCTGGTCGTCCATCGCGACCTGAAGCCCGGCAATATTTTTGTGGCGGCAGAGGGAATTC
>JBEKNU010000205.1:0-13679 GCA_049522495.1 Terriglobia bacterium | reverse complement strand
CGGACGAAGTCGGTGCGACTCGAAGTGGGCGCCGTGGCCGGAGCCAGAACGCTCACCATCAGTTTGGCCGTCTGTTGCGCGGCGTCGGTGGAACGGGTGGCCGTGATGGTGACCGGAACGCTGCTCTCCGCGGGGCCCGCCGCTGGAGCCGTGAGCGTCAGGGTTGCCGCAGACGTGGGAGGCGCCGGGTTGGGCGAGAAGGAAGCGGCGATGCCCCCGGGCATGCCCGTCGCCGCCAGTTGCAGTGTGTAATTTGTGGCCCCTGTGCCAGGGTTGAAACTGATGGTCGTAGTGGCCGAACTCCCATACGGCACGGAGACGCTGTTGCTGGATGGCGCCAGGCTGAACGTTGCGGGTGGGGCAATCGCCAGCGTGGCGCCGGCCGAGGCACTGAGGGTGCCGCTGGACGCCTGAAGCGAGAGGTTATAAGTCCCATTTCCCAAGCCCGCCGCGGCGGTAATCTGGATCGTCTGCCCTGTCGCGGTTACAGAAAACGGTGAGGCGGGAGTGACCGTTACCCCGCTGGGGAGACCGGAAAGCGTGACCGTGGCTGTGCCGCTGAAGCCGTTCTGAGGTGTGAGAGATATATTGGCCGTGGCCGAAGTGCCAGGAGCAATGGAAATCGTTGCCGGACTTATGATGATCGTGAAGGATGGCGGCGATGGCGGCGGAGCAGGCGAGGAACCGGATCCACCCCCTCCGCACCCCGCGGCCAGCAGTATCGAAATCAGAGCGAAAGTAACGGCAATGCGCGCGGTACTCACGATCGTCCTCCCCCGTCCTTCTTAACAACATCCATACGGTTCCAAACCCCTACTTGGAGCGCCTTTGCAGTTTCCTGCGCATTGCCTTCATGCGCGCCGTAATCGGCCCGTGAAGCTGGGAATCCCGGGTTGCGAAGCGCATCCGGGGCCACTGCACGGCGGGCATCTGGTCCAGCGGTTCAGGGAGCTTCAGGACGGTGATCCCGGAGGCGGAAATGGCATAGATGGTTTCCCCGGCAGGATCCATGGCGACGGTCGGGGCCAAGGGTTGCCCCTGCCCCAAATAGAGGAACTGGAGCGCCTCCGGCATCATAACGCGGGCCCGCAAAGTACCCAGCGCGGTGTCCCAGAGCTCGAGTGAGTCAGTGAGAGGCACTACCAACACCTTACCTCCCGGACTGAACATCGCGCCCGGCACGCCGCCCGTGTCGGCCGGGCTGAAATCCGGGTAGACATTGGCATTGAGATAGTGAAGGCTGGAGTCAAAGAACCCGACGGCGGAACCGGCCCCGTCAAAGGCGTCAACCGTTGCGAACTGGCTGCCGTCATTGGCAACGGCCAAGTCATACCAAAAAAGGTATCCAAAGCCGTTAGTTTTGACCGCGTAGGTTTCCGGGTCGATGGAACAAACCAATCCGTTGCTGCTATCCGTTGCCACCGCGTAGAGGTGGGATCCATCACCAGACGCCTTGATATAGCCGCACAGCATGGAAGAAAGGTTGGAAGGCTGGCTGAATGTCAAAGTGGTAAGGTCGAATACGGGTCCCGCCAGCACGACTTGATTGGAGTTGCTAATCGCCATCGAACTGATCCCCGCCGCATTGCCGCTATAAGTGAACACGGAACCGGAGGAAGGAACGTCGGGATTGAACACTATCAACTGCAGGGGCCAGGAGTTCCCCACCACGCCCGCCACCACCAGCCTGGCGCCGTCCGGGCTCAACGCCATCATGTTGTAAGCGGCCTTGGCCGCCGCGGGAAAGACAATGGGAGTTTGCCATTGCAGCGTCGTGAGATTGAGCACATCCACTTCCGTGGTCTTCAACGCATAGAGCACGTCGCGGTGGCTGTCGTAGAGAATCTCTAACACGTTGGCGGCCGGGACGATGGTCGGCGATGCGTAGTACGTGGCGGCGGCCAATGTCCCCGATCCCTGGGGACTGGAAACCTCGATGTTGACCGACTGCCCGGAACTTCCGCTGGGCACCGCGAACCCCTCGCCCTGCAAGGTGCTGCCATAAGTCTCCTGAGGCGTCACGCTGCTGACCGTTGAGCTCCCAAACGTAATAGTGGGCGCCGCCGGTGGCAGGCTCGACCAGAAGCCATAACCGAACAGGTATCCAGGCGGATTGCCTGTGGGCGGCAGGAGGTTGGCACTGAAGCCGACGGGCTCGACGCCATACGATACGCCTCCCGGCACCACGGCGGTATTTCCGTCACTGCCGATGCATACGATATCGGCGGGGCCGGGAATGGGTGAGGCGGGAATGCTGACGTACGGCACTCCCGGAGACGGTCCGGTGGTGTATGACGCGGGTTGGCCGCCGACATAAATTTTTACGTCCGTGGGTTGGTTCATCGCCATCAGTTGCTCAGATTGGTTCAGGGGCAGCGAAGCAGCCAGGACCGGGCAAGTGGGCCCGGACAGAACCAGATTCTCGGTTGGAAGCTGCACGGGGGCCTGTGTCAGGGCCACCACTCTCAAGCCTTCGTTTATCCCGAAGTAAGCGCGCCCCTCGGCATCGGTAGCCAGCAGCCTCTCAAAGTTATCGCCCTCCGGTAGCACCGTAGCCGAGAGGTAACCGAGCACGTTATAGCTGCTGGTGTCAAACTCCATGATCGCCAGTGGGAAGGGGTATTCAAGGAACAACCGGCTGCCGTCGGAGCTGAATTGAACGGCGGAACGGGCGGTCTGAAAAGCATAACTGAACGGGAATGTGGTGGTGCCCAGCACCGCCAGGGAGCGATTGAGAAACGTCACCTGAACCGCGGAGGCGACGGCTATCTTCGTGCCATCGGCATTGAGCGCGTAACCGCGAATGCCATACTCATCGTTGGGCGGGTTAACCGCGTTCACCGGAGCTGTCGTCAGGGTGGAAGTATCCGAGCTGTACAGGTACAACTGATCGGAAGAGAATACCGCCCACTTGTGATCGGCGCTGCGGGCGAGACTATCGACTTCAAATCATTGCTGCGCGTTCTGGGCGGTCGGTTCAAGTTGACCGAATGTATTCGTATTGGAGTTCCACTCATAGAGGTATTCCCCGGCCTCGTAGATGTCGTCGGATTCGATTCCCTGTTCCAATCCGGTCATCAACACCTCGCCATTGGCCAAGACTACGACCATGGGAAAGAACAAACCGTAAAAGTAGTTCCCCGTGGCGATGTACGGATGCGGCGTGACCGCGTAGGTATCTTCATCGACCGTCACGATCTCTTGCGCCTGGGTGCCAAGCACCAACGTTTTCCCATCCGCCATCTGGTCGATTCCCCAAGGTTGAGGAACCGAAATTCTGGCTTTGATGGAAAAATCCAGGCCCGAGATCACATCCAGCTCGTTGAGGCCGGGATTGGTCGCGAAGAGAAGCTGACGAGACTCGTCGTAGAAGCCGTGAACCAGCATGCCGCCAACGAAATGGTAGGGATCCGGCACGGCTACGAGCATCACGGTGAGCTGAAGCGAGACGTTGGCCGAGAGCGTCCCTGAAGCGCCATTGATGCTCACCGACTGCGGCCCGGTCGCAGCATTGCTGGCAGCGGAGAGTTCAACGGAGGCCTCGTTCCCGGCGGTAATGGTTAGATTTGCGGGCGAAGCTGTAACACCCGTGGGTAAACCGGCAAGGGTTACGGATACTGAACCGGTAAAGCCATTTTCCCCCGTCACCGACACCTGGACTTGGTTAGTGCCCCCCTGCATGACGGCGATGCTGGTTGGAGACAATGAAAGAGTAAAACTCGGAGTGGCTGGCGGAGGGGGAGAAGGATTCCCACCACCGCTGCCGCCAGAACCCCCGCCACAAGCCGTCAGCAATGACGCAAGAAAGCAGGAACTCGCAACGTAGAAGAGCTCTTTCCTCGGTACCATGGGACTCCTTACCGTTATCCGCACGGCCGAGATAGTGTCTTCAGGGAATTGCTGCTAAGGAGGGTCCTCAACAATCCCAGCCTCGGCCGTCGCTGGGGTGACGTAGGGGGCCGATGTCCCGCGCGCGCTTCGGGTTGGTGCACCAAGGTCAATCCCAAGCACTGGTGCTGAGCACTGCGGCCGAAGGCGAACGCTTCGACCGGCAACAGCGACGATATTATTCATGCTTTATAAATGTCAATCCAAATGTTAGACAGTAGACGTAATGTCCGTGTAGTAATTCGGCAACAAGCCGATTCTCTGCGGGCGCCGCGATAAAGCTGCCCATTGGGTGCGCATCACCGTTGCACGGCCACGCATTTAATCAGCACAGTTCACTTTGACGCTAAGCCAAACCGTAGAAGTGCCTCACGCATTCAAACTCCCGAGAAACGGGGTTGTAGGAAACAGCAAGTCTTCGAGATGGAGACCGCGGAATAACGATTAATCGCGGGTGGGGACACCCGCGCTACAATCGTTCACGATGGATCTACGCCGCCTCCGCCGAGACAAGGACGGGGTGAAGGGGGTGGGTAGCCAGTCAGCGATTTCCCGACTCTGGGTTCGTGACCATGCGGAAAGGCCCACGGTCAGGACGGCACTGAACGTGGCTACGAGTTCAACATAAATCCCCGCTTACCGCCGCGTCAGCGGGCCTTCACCTCGATCAAACACACCGAGCGTGGCTCCATGGGCACGTCCAGGACGGTGGGAAAATCCATTTCCAGTTCTTTCTTCTGGTCGCCGGTATAGAGGGTCAGATGCTTGCTGCCCGACCCTTCCAGTTCCACTTGGGGAGTTTCCGGCGAATCGGCGTAATTGGCCAGCACCACGCCCACGCGCCCATCCGGCGCTTGCCAGGTGGCGGATTGCACCGTGGGTTCCTTGCCCCAGCCGAAGTCGCGCTGCCCGACTCCCCGGACTTTCCAGGGCCGCAGCATGCGACCGTAGATCAGATAATCGCGCGCCACTCCGGCGCGGAAACGATTGGTCCGCTCGGCCCAGTCGAGAATCGCCGTCTGGTCGGGGACGGCGCGGGTCCAGGTTTGGTCCCAGTCGTATTCAATCTGGCCGTGATCGCGTAGCGTGAAGTTGACGATATAGCCGGTCACCAAGGCTCTGGCCACCGAGGCTCGCAGCGCCTCGTCACTGGTGCGATGGGTGTAAAAACCCTCATGGCCGTTGGCGTATTCGTGATAGAGAAACGAATACAGCGGGCACGTGCTCACGCGGCCGTCCCAAATCTGGAAGTTTTGCAGATAGGTTTCCGGCGGCGCACCCTCGCAGGACATCGCCATGTGGGGATTCGCCGACCGGGCCGCGTCCTCGTCCGCTTGGATGAGGCCGTCGAAGGCCTCCGTCATCCACGGGCCCGGCACGGGTGGATGGCCGTGATTGGTGGCATAGCAAGCGCGCGGGCCGGGGCCTTGATCGAATTGCTGCACCACGTCGGCGCCCATTTCCGCCATTCGCCGCGTCATGTCGAGCACCATCTGCCGGCCCTTCGGGATCCCCACACAAGCCACGTAGTTCTTTCGCCACGCCCAAATATCTTCCAGAAGGCTGCCGTCCCATTTGCGCGCGGCGGCGGACTCTCCATCCTGGGCGCGGAAATAAGCCATGCCATCGTACTGAGTGTTTTTCTGCGAAGTGACCCAGCAGAGGCCGTCGCCGTAAAGAACCGGATGCCAGCCGTTCGCCTTGGCCTTCACCATGAATTCACGGAAAGCGGCCTCGCCGCCGAGGGGCGGAAAAGCCTCCGGCTGCACCCAGGGGCCGGAGTGCTCCCAATTGAAAATAATCGGCATCAGTGGACTCTTGAGCGCGCCGGCCAGTCGGTGCAGATAGGGCAAGGCGTTGGTCAGCGGCGTGTATTCGGGATTCACCGCGGCAGGAGGGTCCCAATCCCCCTGGCCCCGCATCGGGAAGGCAATCCCCACGGGAGAATTCTCCAACCACTTGGGGAAGTCCGCGCGCTGCCCCATCTTTTTCGAGCAAAAAGGCTGCTGGGAAGCCCAATCGCGATAAATTTCCGCCGCGGCGTACCAGTCACCGCGAAAGGTCCCAATCACGACGTTGTAAGGGAGTTTGGTTTGGCTGGGCCCGCGCGTGCCCGGGTAATGCCCCACTCCCATGGAGACGCCGTCCCTTTCCAGTAAGGGATCGAGGAATTTCGGCAGCCCCTTGGGGTCGTCGCAAGCCACGTAGAGCCCGCCGGCATCGTTGTAATAGGCCATCAACTGCGTGGTGGTCCACTCACCGGGGTAGTTGTTGTAACGCCAGGTTTCCGGCGTGTCGTATTCCTTGCCTCCCCAAGCTCCAATCGACATCGTGGGCTCTACGGGGCCGGCCAGCGCTCCATCGGCGAAAGACCAGAGGATGTGGCTGGAGTTTTGATTGGCGGAAGTGTCAAACGGGACTTCGATTACGGGAAACTGAATGTGCCCGACCCACCACGAGGTGCGATTGTCCAGCGTCATCGTCCAATAAGTTAAGGTTTCGCGCGCCGGGCACCGCACGATGACGCGAGCGTCGAGGGGCAACTGGCCGATCTCCTGGAAGTCGATGGTGAGCGTCTCGCCCTCGGCGCTGCGGCTTCGCTGGACATTTACTGCCTTCGCATCTGAGGATGTAACGGTTTTGAACTGGCCGTGGTCATCCAGAAACTCGATTTTGAAAAGCGGCAAGCGGGCGTGAGCGGGAATCAACAAGTCGTGGTCCTGGCCAAAGGTCGACCGGAACGACTCAATGCTTCCCCGCTTGGCGTCGATCACCAGCTTGTAACCGGGATTGACGATGATAACGGAAGGGGTAGACGAGGTCGCAACTTGCGCCCCAGATGCGCTGCCGGTAAGCGCGAGCGACGCGAACAGGAATAAAGCGGTGGATGTTGTTTGGCGCTTCTTGCTTCTCACAAGAATTCTCTCCCGAAGGGAAATTGGTATTGGCCGTCGCGAATCCTGCCCCTCCAGCGCGATAGGAATTGCAGCGGCGGTTAGAGTTTTGGTTCGAGGGTACGGCCTTGCACGGAAAGAAACTTTAACCTAAGGTGTGGCTTTGCGCCAGCCGGCGCATACGCTTGAAGTCAGTGAAAAGACGCCCGTACAACGTCTGAGGAAACGGCCATCACCTCCAATCCGAGCACCTGACGCATACCACTTGACTGGTGGCAAATACCATTGTAAAATGCCATATCATGAATACCACCGTGACCATCGATCAGGCGGGTCGGGTCGTCCTCCCCAAAACCCTTCGTGACGAACTGCGACTGGAGGCGGGCGATACGCTTCAGCTTGAGTCGGAAGGCGAGCGTGTAACTCTAAGCCCCATACGGTCCAAATCGCCGCTCCGAAAGGAGCGCGGCGTCTGGGTGTTCAATGGAGGCGGGACACTCTCCGTCGGCCAGGCATCTGAATTGGTCGTCAATGTCCGCGAGCGACGGAATCGCGAGATTCTCGGTGAGAAGCCTTGAAGGCCTTTTTCGACAGCTCGGTCCTGATAGCAGTATTTTACGCGCATCACGAGCGGCATAGGGCGAGCATTGATCTCTTCCTGCGTTTTACGGAGGGCGAAGGCGGTTGCGCCGCGCATAGCCTGGCGGAAGTCTATTCCGTATTGACGGGCAGAGCGGGCAAGGATCGCGTGACCGGCGATGAGGCTTTGCTGTTCCTCGCCGACGTTCGTGATCGTCTGACCATTGTAGCCTTGAATGCCGATGAGTATGCGAAAGCCCTCAGGGAAGCCGCCGCCCTAGGGATTGTGGGCGGCGGCATCTATGATGCTCTGCTGGGCAACTGTGCCTTGAAGGCCAGGGCGGAGACAATCTACTCTTGGAACGTGAAGCATTTCGAGCGGCTCGGGCCTGAAATCAGTAAACGCGTGAAAACGCCATAAGGCAATCATTGCGGCGGCGCCGCCTCCGGCGCGGAGCCCCATTCCTTGTTCGGCTGCGGCCCCATTACCAAGACCAGCGTCCCACCCTTCACCACGTCGCGGTGATAAATCCACGGCTTATTGAGAGGTTCGCCGTTAAACGTGGCGGATTGAATGTAAACATTCTCCGGTGAGTTATTCTTCGTCTCGATCACGAACTCCCGCCCCGGAAAGTAGTTCTTGTCGAGGTGAATGACGACGCGATCGAACAAGGGGCTACTAATTTCATAGAGGGGCTTCTGCGAGCAGCCGCCGTCCATTTCGAAGAGGCCCATGGACATCATTACGAAATAGGACCCCATTTGACCCTGATCCTCGTCACCCACGTAGCCGCCGGGGCCGGGGCCGTAGGAATGTTCCAAAACCTCCCGAGTCCATTTTTGCGCGAGCCACGGCGCTCCGGCGTAATTGAACAACCAGGGGGCCTGCATGTTGGGCTGATTGCCCACATTGACATACTTGTAATCGGAAGCAAAATCCGGCCGTGAATCCTCAAACCCTTGATTGAGACGGCGGATGAACTCGTCCTTGCCCATCAGCCCGATCAGGCCTTTCATGTCGTGCGGAACCCACCAGGCGTATTGCCACGCCGTGCCTTCGGTGAAATCCTTGTGGTCGAAGGGAGAGAAGTCCTCCGCCCATTTGCCGTCACGATGTTTGGGCCGGAAATAACCCACCGACGGGTCCCACACGTTGCGGTAATTCTGGGCGCGCTTGAAAAAGTATTGGTAATCGTCCATCTTGCCCAATGCCTTGGCCATTTGCGCCGCGCACCAGTCGTCGTAGGCGTATTCGAGCGTCAGGGAAACCTGCCCATCTTCCACCGGCACGTAGCCAAGGTCGCGGTAGGGCCCGAGTTTTTCCATTCCTACCCACCCGGCGTTGACATCCTTGTAATAAATCATCCCCGGAGTGGTTTGCATGTGCTTGATGGCTTCAAAGGCCTTCTCGCCATCGAAATTGCGGATGCCCTTCTGCCACGCGCTCACCAGCAGCGCAATCTCATGCTCAGCCACCATGACGCCGCTGTAGCGAAGACCTCCCGGTCCTTTGGCGAGCCAGCCGCCCTTGTCGTAGAGTTCCAGTTGCGAGTTCACCCATTTGTTCAGGATCTCCGGCGTCACCAGTCCCCAGAGTTGATTCAGGTTCCAGAAAGTATTCCAGAAGGCGTCGCAGCCCATCATGGGCGATTCCGGATTCTTGAGCTGCTGAACCTTTCCGGTGGGGTCCACGTACTTGCCGTTCGCATCGCTGAAGATCGTCCTCGCCACAAAGGAGCGGTAAAGGTTGGTGTAAAATTTCGTGCGGTCCACGTCTGATCCACCTTCAATTTCGATGTTCTTCAGCAGATTGTTCCACGTGTCGCGGGCATTCTTGCGAACCGCGTCGAAGTCCCATCCAAAGCGATTCATTTCCGTGTCCAAGTTCAGCCGCGCCTGCTCGATGCTCACCAGGGAGATGCCGCTCTTGACCTCTATTGCCTCACCCTGCGTCGTGTGGTAGCTGGCGAAGGCGCCCATGTCGCCCTGGCCGGTAACCTCTTGGGTGTCGGGAGTAATGTTCGCCCCCACCCAGCCGCCCATGGAATCAAAAGGCTTGCTGAAGCGCACGACGAAGTGCAGCGTGTATTTTTGCCACGGGTCGCCGTGGGTGTTCGTCTGGTTCGATTCCCCTTCGATCTCCGTGCTGCTTACCCGGCGGATGACGGCATGCTTTACGCCCATATCCATCTCGCCGGGCACGTCCAACACCAGCAGGATGCGAGCCTGGTCGGCTTGCGGAAAAGTGTAGCGCTGGAATCCCGCGCGCGTGGTGGTGGTCAGTTCGGCGCGAATCTTGTAGTCGTCGAGCGTCACGGCGTAATAACCGGGTGAAGCCTTCTCGGTCTCGTGACGGAAATGTGAGCGGAAACTTTCCGGTGAGCCCTCCTCGGGCCCCTGGATCAGCTTCAGCGGGCCGGTGGTGGGCATCATCAAGAGGCCGGCCATCGTCCACGAATGAATATGGCTGAAGCCCAGGAGGGTGCCGATCTTGTAGTCATAGCCTGCCCGCCAGTGCCTGCCGCCGCGATTGTCGGGGCCGAGCTTGACCATCCCAAACGGCATGGCCGGCCCCGGGAAGATCATCCAGCGCAAGCCGGGGTTGGTCGTTCCAATGAAAGGATCAACCCAGTCAACCGGCTCGCGGGTGGATTTCGGCGCCGGCGCAGCGTACAACTGCAAACACCCAGCAATTAAAACGCATAAAAAAATCGTTACCTTCTTCATGATTCCCCCAAGAAGTTCAAATCGCCGTTCAACACGCGCACAATATACACCCGCATTCTTAGGGTGACCAGAGTCTTCGGCGGGAGTGTTCGGCGGGAGTAGGGGTTTGGGTTCCGGGATTAGGGATTCGGGGGCCAGAAACCACAAATCCGGAGTCGGAAGGGGGAAAGGCGGGATGGGTACGAAAAGCTGTGCAGGGCGACACAAATGTTTGCACATTCGGCTGTAGCGCTGCATAACCAGCCGAAGCCGGATTCGGATACGGCCTTAGCTTTCCATCAGCTCCACGACGGCGTGATGGCCTGGAGCTCGCGCCAGTGCGCGGTCGCAGGTGAGGAGTGGTGCTTCAAGAGCTTCCGCCAAGGCGATGTAAACTGCGTCGTAAGCCGTCACGTTGCGGCGCAGGTCCCAGATGCGATCGAGGAATGGCCAGTGGGCGTGGCGTTCGAGCGGCATCTGGATAAGCGCCAGGAGTGCTTGCCGGGCCCGTGGTGGTGACATCTCGCCGGCCGCCTGATAGCGTCGCAAGGCTTGGGCAACTTCCAGGTCGATGAGATGCGGAGCATGCAGCGCTTCGCGAGGATCGAGCAAACGATGCGCGATGCGTTCTCCGGATGGCCGGTTCAACAAAACTTCCACCAAAGCGGAGGCATCGACCACGATCACCGGCTGTCCCTTTCTTCGCGAATGATTTGGGCAGGAGGCAGGCGGGGATTGACAGGCGAGAGGAGGGCCAACCGCTCCTTCAGTTCTTCCAGCGTTGGCCGCTCGGCGATGCGCTGGATCTCACGAAGCAGATAGTCGGAAAGAGATTTCCCTTCCAGGGCCGCCCGCGCCTTCAGCTTGCGGTGCAGGGGGTCAGGAACGTGGCGAATTTGAATCATCGTCGGCATGTGCATAACATAGCTGCATGTGGAGCACATGTCAAGGGACGGGAGTCAGGAGTTAGGAGCCAGACTTCCCCCAAGCTTCCGGGTTCACCAGGTTCGGGGGGCGTTGGCCGGCCAGTGCGGTAAGCAGGTTTTCCGCAGCCATCATGGCCATCGCCAAGCGCGTCTCGCCGGTGGAGGTGCCCATGTGCGGGGTTACGACCACGTTGGGCATGGCGAGAAGGGCGGGGTGAATCTGGGGTTCAAACTCGAAGACATCAAGCCCCGCGCCGGCGATCCGTTTGGACTGGAGCGCCTCGACCAGGGCGGCTTCTTCCACCACTTTTCCGCGTGAGGTGTTGATGAGGAAGGCGGTGGGTTTCATCAAATTGAGTTCGGCGGCGCTGATCAGGTGATGGGTATCGGCAGCCAGGGGAACGTGGATGCTCAGGAAATCGGCCTCGCGCAGAAGGGTTTCGCGGTCCACGTATTGTGCGCCCAGTTCCTGTTCCCGCTCCGGTGTGGGGCGGTCGATGGAATGATAAATGACGCGCATGGAGAACCCCCGAGCGCGGCGCGCCACGGCTTGGCCGATGCGTCCAAAGCCGTAGATCCCCAGCGTTTTGCCTGAGGGGTTCGTGCCCCACATATTCCCCCACTGCCAGTAGTGCCAATGGCCCTCGCGGACGTAGCGGTCGGCCTCCACCAAGCGGCGTGCCACGGCCATGAGCAGCGCAAAGCTCAGGTCAGCCGTGGCCTCGGTAACCACGCCGGGAGTGTTGGTAACCAAGATGCGGCGACGCGTGCAAGCCTCCACATCAATGATGTCGTAACCGACGGCCACGGCGGAGACCACGCACAGGTGCAGCGCCTGTTCCACCACCTCCGCACCGACCGGCGTGCTGGAAGTCACCAGACCCTCCACCTCCCGGCAAGCTTCCACCATTTGCGCGGGGGGGAGCCGCACGTCCTCCGGATTCATTGTTACCTCGCACCGCGTTGCGATCCGGTCAACTGCCGCGACCGGCAGCGGGCGAGTAATGAAAACTTTAGGTCGGCTCAAGGGTTTCTCCCGGAATAGAAATGAACTAGGGGTGATACCATAAGCCCCCAGGGAGGTCAATGAAAGACTGGAAATCCCTCTGCCAAAGCAGAACTAATCTGCTATGCTGGAAAAGCAGAAGGTTGTTTACGCCGCAAGCTAGCGGTAACGGACGGCGTTTTCACCATGGAGCCAACCAGCGTACCCTTGCGTCGGAAGCTCTCTCCTCACGCTGTACAAGTGAGACAGTTTTCATTTCGCCCTTTCACGCGCCGGGAGAATGTCGTCTGGAGAATTGGCTACAGGGGGTTGGATGCCTACCGAAGTCCTTTTCATTTTGGCGCTGCATTCAATTGCAGCAATCATCTCTCTGATCGTTGCGATTCGTGATGGCCTGGATTTCTTGCAGTCGTTCCGATGGTTGTTACTCGGCTTTATGACGGGATTCCTCGGACTCATCACCCGGGCGAAGATGGATCGCCGCCATTTGCATTATATGCAGGTTGTGCAAGATGCCGTGCTCAACCTCGGTATGGAAGTGACTGCCCTCTACCTCATCCCTCACTTTTTAAGGTAAAGCCCACCTGATCCCGCCACCCATCAAACGGGTACACCCCGGAAAGGGACAGAGCGAGGATGGCCATTCCTCCCTGAGCTTTGCGACTATTTTCAGGAAATCGTCAGGAAGCGGGAAATTTCCGCAGAGACGGCGACGTTCCGATGTTTCAGAAACAGAGTTCAAATAGGCATGGGAGTTAAATCTATTTCCGGCTGCGGGCACGCCGCGGGTTCTGGCGGCGTGCCCGCCGAGGTTTAAGCGGCCTACTTGTCAGACTCAAACTTCACGCTGGGCGGCCAAGTGCCGCCAATCCGCATTCCGTAGAACGACCGATAAACAAAGTAAATCGAAACGGCAAAGAAAACAGCCGCCAGAGCATGCGTCCAGTGGGAACCGCTGGTGACGGTCAACTTGACGGCCAGTTCCACCGCCAGGAGGCCGAAGAGGGTGGTGAATTTGATGATGGGGTTGAGCGACACAGAAGACGTGTCCTTGAACGGGTCGCCCACCGTATCGCCCACGACGGTGGCGTCGTGTAGGGGCGTGCCCTTCTGCTTCAACTCCACCTCGACAATCTTCTTGGCGTTGTCCCATGCGGCGCCCGCATCGGCCATAAAGATCGCCTGGTAAAGGCCAAAGATGGCGATGGAAATCAGGTAGCCGATGAAAAAGAACGGCTCGAGGAAGGCGAAGGCCAGCGTGGCAAAGAATATGCCGATGAAGATGTTGAGCATACCTCTTTGCGCGTATCGCGTGCAGATGGCCACCACCTTCTTGCTGTCCGACACCGAGGCTTTCTCGGTGCTTTCCAGTTTGATGTTAGCTTTGATGAACTCGACGGCGCGATAGGCGCCGGTGGAAACCGCTTGTGTGGAAGCTCCGCAAAACCAATAAATCACCGCGCCGCCGGTGACCAGTCCGAGGAAAAAGGGCGCGTACAGCAACGATAACTTGCTGACGTTTGCGGTGAGTCCGTAGGTGAGCGCCATGATGATGGAAAAGATCATGGTGGTGGCGCCGACCACGGCGGTGCCGACCAGCACCGGCTTGGCCGTAGCCTTGAAGGTGTTGCCCGCGCCGTCGCCTTCTTCCAGCATGTCCTTGGCACGATCGAAGTTCGG
>JBEKNU010000204.1:0-13696 GCA_049522495.1 Terriglobia bacterium | reverse complement strand
GCGTGGCCATCACCGCCGGAACGCTGCATCCGTAGCCAACCAGGATGGGCAGGGTGGCCGTGCCGTGCAGCCCCAATCGGTGCATTGCCGCGTCCATCAGGTAGCCGACGCGCGAGAGGTAGCCAATGTCTTCGAGGATCGCCAGGCCTACCAGGAAGGGCAACAGGTAGGGCAGCACAATCGCCACCGCCCCGGCCGTGCCCAGCACCGCTCCCTTGGCGGCGGCGAAAAGTGCGCCCTGCGCACTCATGTGCTGCGCCAGCGCCGCCACGAGGGCGTCGAAGACTGAGAGGATGCGACCCTCGCCCAGCTTGCCCACGTCGAAAATCAGCCGGAAGAATCCCAGGAAGACTCCCATCAGCACGGCGTAGCCCCAAACCGGATGCATGGCCAGGCGGTCCACTTGCTCGCGCCAGTCCGCCCGCGGGCGGGCTACGCGCGCCACACTCTCAAAGAGGGTCAGGCAAGCCGCATGTCGCGCCGCAGAGACCACCGCATCGGCGGGCTGCCCGTTGCGTGCGGCGATTTCCGCCTGCGCCCACTCCACCATTGGCGCTATTTCCGGCTCCTCGCGCCGGATTTGCCGGGGATCGCTCTGCACCCGTTGCAAAGCGCGGAATCGCGGGGGAGGGAAGGCGGATGTTGGTGATTGGTGACTGGTGATTGGCGATTGAAGCTGCACTGCCTGGGAATCAGTGGGTGGTAATGCTGCCGGCGGCAGAACGGGAAGAACCTCCACCGCCGCCGTGACGCGCGGGCCTTTTTTGCTTTCCATTGCTGGGGAACGTCCGCAACACGCCGACGAACAAGGCCCTACCGCGCAAGAAACTGCGCGAAGGGCCTTGGATTGCGGCGGCTTGACGCCGCCTTCTCCCTGAGCTTTATTCCCAGGCCGTCGGTTGACAGTGAGATATTCCTCGGCCTTATTCCAAAGCGGCGTCGAGCCGCCGCAATCCAAGGTGCCTTCGGCACGATCAAGGGCGGGTGGATATTCTGACTTCTGTCTCCTGACTCCTGACTTCTGACTCCTTCCTCCTGGCTCCTGACTCTTGTCTCCTGACTTCTTTGGGGCGTCCGCTTCGACGATTTTCTCCGCCAGCGCTTCCAGCACGCCCTCCGCGTCCGGCGCGTAAACGAAGGCGCGCGGGCGGTTGCCCCCCTTGGCGACTTCCTGCGCCACGCGGAAGGTTTCAATGATGCCGCGACCGCGCGCCGAGATCGCCTCCACCACCGGCACACCCAGGGCGATTCCCAGGGCATGCGTGTCGATCGTCATGCCTTTGCGCGCCGCCTCGTCCATCATGTTCAGGCAGACCACCAGGGGCGATTCCAGGTCCAGCAATTCCAGCGTTAACTCCAGGCTGCGCGCCAGTTGCGAGGCGTCCACGACATTGACGATGACGTCCCAATCCCCCGCCAAGAGATAGTCGCGACTGACCTCTTCCACAGGTGAGGTTGGCGTCAGGGAATAAAGCCCTGGCAGGTCGATGAGTTCCAGCACCTCTCCGTCCACCCGCGCCTGCCCGTGCGTGTACTCTACGGTCGTACCGGCAAAGTTCGAGGTGAGCGAGCGGTAGCCCGCCACGGCATTAAAAATGGTACTTTTGCCTGAATTGGGTTGGCCGACCAGTGCGACTTTCACGGTAGGACTTCGACTCGGATCTTTTCCGCCAGTTGCTTGCCAACCGCAACTTGAGTGCCTTGGTTATCAATCATCAGGGGGCCGCCAAAGGGGGCGCGACGCAATATCCGGACGCGGTCGCCGGGCTGGATGCCCATCTGGTTGAAGGAACGTCGGACATCCCAACCGCCGGTGATTAAAAGGATTCTAAGCTTGGCGTGGTCGCCAGCTTCGTAGAGGTTGATCGGTGAGCCAAAGTTCGCGGTGTCTCGCATATGACTCTTGATAGCGCAAGAAGGGTTCCAGACCACAGGGAATCTTTCCAGAGGCCGCCGGTTGCGAAAGTGCCTAATTGCAAATGATTTGCATCTGACCGGGACCCGTGCTGGGACATTATGTCAGGCATTATTAAAGTCCAGACTGAGGGGGATTTCACACCATAGAGGCTTCTGAACCGGGGGCGCTCCCCCAGCAGCTTTGAAGCTCTGGATGCGTTTACGCTTCCTTTTAATACCTTATAATGCTTTGTCAAGCATTTGCACCCGCGCCTCGATGTCCCGCAGCCAGGATTCGTCCCGGACGCCGGGCAAGTTCGCCCGGACGTTCTCGATTCCCCCGCGCCGCGCCGTCTCCGCCAAGTCCGACGCCACGCGCAGGTCGGACGCGGCCTGAGGAATAGTAATCCCCCCCAAGCTGGAGAGTTCGCGCGCCACCTCCGCCGTTAATTCCGCCATCTCCAGAGGCACGACTGAGGCCTGCTTGCTGGCGGTCTCAATAGCCATGTTGCGGGCGGCTTGCTCCGCCTCGGTGGATTTGGGTAACTTGAAAGCAAGCAGGACGGCTTCGTAACTCGCAGCGTCGCGATCGATCGTTGCCATCAGCCGCTCGCGCAGTGCGGCCAGGCGTGTGCGCGTGGCTTCCAGCGCGGGATGATGGGCCTCCAGTGATTTCCGTTTCAGCGACACGCCGCAAACCATCTCGCCCAAGCCCGCCGCCAGCGCCCCCGCCAGCGCGGCGACGCTCCCGCCTCCCGGTGTGGGCGTGGGGGCCGCTACTGTGTTCGCAAACTCCTCGACCATCGCCCGCAGCGGGGCCTGCGGTATTGACGATTGTCGATTGTCGATTGACGATTGGTCGACGTTCGAGCTTCGAGTTTCGAATCTCGAGTTTCGATCCGCCAAGACCTGCTCAAGGCGATTCTCGACAATCAGCTCCGGCCGGAAATTCTCGACGCGCAGAAAATGCACTGCGGCCTCGTCAAGCGCTTGGCGGGGAACCAGGCCCACAATCTCGCTGCCCACCACCTGAACGCCGAGTTTCGCCGCCTCACGGGCCACTGCCTCAAAAACCGTGGCCAGGGAGGTGGTCGCAAAATCCGTCAGGTTCATCGACACCTGCGCCAGATTGCGGGCTTTCAATTCCACTCCCATTGCCTTAACGCCGGGGAATCCGCCGCTGGAGGTTCGAATCTTTTTGGCGATGGCCTTGGCCGGCTCGACGTCCGGCGTGTTCAGATTGATGTTGTAAGCGATCAGGAATTTGCGCGCTCCCACCACCGTGGCGCCCGCCGTGGGGTGCAGTGCGGCCTCGCCGAAATCCGGGAGGCGCTGGGGATCAGTGCGGACCTCCGCACGCACGCCTTCGAATTGGCCGCGCCGGATGTTCTCCAGATTGACGCGCTCGGGCTTGCGCGCCGCGGCTTCATAAAGGTAGGTAGGGATCTTGAAGCGCCTCCAGGTTTCTTCCGCCACCCATTCCGCGATGCGGACGCAGTCTTCCAGCGTGACGCCGGCCAGGGGCACAAACGGTACGACGTCCGTGGCTCCCAGGCGCGGATGCGCCCCCTGATGGTGGTTCAGGTCGATCAACTCCGCCGCTTCGGCGATGCCGCGCAACGCCGCTTTGCCCACGCTCTCCGGAGTTCCGACAAAGGTGATCACCGAACGGTTGTGGTCGGCATCCATTTCCCGGTCGAGCAGGTAAACGTCCGGCCCCGCGAGCAGAGCGCGAACAATCGCTTCCACCACCGCGGGATCGCGCCCTTCACTGAAGTTGGGAACGCATTCGATGAGGGTTTGCATGGTGTGAATGTATCATGAGAAAACTGTCCGTGGTCAGTCGTCCATTGTCCGTTGATAGTCGTCAGTCAGCAATTATCAGTTCAAAGCGGTCAGCGCCACGCTTTGCTGCCAGGGCTTCCATCATGAGTGCGTGCTACCTTGACTCGGCCAACGCAATCCAAGCTGCCAGGGACGCCAGTTTTTCGTCCTGTCGCCAGGGTGGCCCGAGCGATCTTCCCAGTCCGGCGATCCGTTCTTGCAAATCTGCGGGGGGAAACCGGAACACCCTGGTGGCGCGCTCCCAGACCTCGCGCTCCTTTACTTTCGTCACCGGCAACGAGCAGTGCTCGCACGCGCGGACCAGCACTTCGCGGAAGAACTCGCCTTCCGCAGTGTGGATCAGCGCGTGGGACCGCAGGGTCGCCGCCAAATCCGGCAGGGGGCGCCCCGACGCGAAAAGAATGCTCGCGCCCACCACGGTGAGACCGTGCTGTTTAAGTTGAGCCACCAGGGAGCTCACGGCGTGCATCGCCAAGCGCGTGGAACTGTCCCGGCACTGACGAATCAGTGCTCCCGCCCTCTCCACCCCCAGCAGTTCAGCGGCGTGATAGGGCTGCTTGGAGCCGGGAAGCGCGGGATCGGCGGTCTCAATTCGGCGTCGTTCAAGGACGACCGGCTCGCCCGGCCATCCGGATACCGCCACCACGGCAGTCCACCCGGAGTGGGAGCGGAAGCCAAGTGCCGCGCGTTCACTCATACCCGAATTCGACTTAGTAGCCATGGCGTGAGTTGGGTCGATACATTAAAGATATCATGAGCCTTCGGCTCGCCACGAGAAACAAAAAGGCTGCAGGTAATTCCCGTCCTTAGGTAAGGAGGTCCGGTTTGCGGGCTCCAGATATCGGAGGGGTCCGTCAGCAGGCAGATTGGCTTGCTCGATTTGTCCCATACCCCACGCCGCAGAGGTCCGCGCTGTGATTGCTAAATCGCGGACCCCCGAGAATAGGGGCCCCCGCCAGCCTGCGTGGCGCAGGGGCGGGGCATTCTACGTTATGTCTTGATTGCGGAAGGAAACTCAGAACTGCTTGGGGATGCCAGCTTGTTTCAGAACTCCATTGGCGGTATGGCGGGATAGAATCTTGTGGTCAACCGGGAAGTATCGCTGAGTGATCGGGCTGTACCAGATTTCGTGATCCCCATGGCCAGGGCGCTTAGAATAGCACCCTTGAGCGCGGAGGACTTCTTTCAGCTTCGGCGTGTAGGTCGCCATCAGGACTCAACTGACACCGAAGCAGTTTCTTCATGATGGGCGCGAACCAGAACGTTGACCACCTTTTGCCCTGGTTCCAGTCCGCCGTTTAACTCAAAAAGCTCCGGTACTAAGACCCGAACTTTCTCGACCAAGGCGGTCATGGACTGGGCTTCTGCCACCAGGCCGGGTATGTCCTCACTTTCAGCAACCCAAACCCCCGCCTCGGAATCCCAGCGCGCTTCGACTTCATAGGTACGACTCATCCTTGGCCACTCCTTGCTTTGCACAAGACTACCATCTGCTCCTGGCAAAGTCTATATATAGACGGTCGATTGGTTTGGCGGGCTGGCGCAGACGGTGCTTCTTTGCGTCGGGGATCTCTCAAGGGTCTCTCCTCCCGCGCGGGAATGTCGCGGGTGGCTGTACGGGAAGCGGCGGCCTGGCAGACGGCGAAACAGAGCGCCTCACACGAGGCCGCCTGGGGGCTGTGACCAACGCACGGCCCTGAGCCGAGAGCAATTGGCGGAACGCGGGTAAGCCCCCCCGGATCCTGCCGTGTAGACTTTACTCAGGCAATTCAAATCTTCCCTCCCTCTTTCCCTCGTATCGCGCCTTCTTGGCCATGGACACCTATAAGTCCAGTAATTTCAATCTGTCAGTTCCCAATAATTAGTCGGCCTTTTGGCAGGGCACTTGCGACCACTTTTACCGGATTACCTTCTTGATTGCGGGGAGAAAGGTATTTCTCAAAGCCAGAAAAGACACACTGGTTGAGAGTATCTATACAGCGCGTCATAAATTGTAGCGGCGCTCTCTGAGCGCCGACCGGCGGTCGGAGACCGTCGCTACGGCCGAATGCGCAAGCATCTATGTCGCTCTGTATAGCAAAGCGTGCAAAGGGGGCGTTCTGGGCATCGCAAACATAATGAGGAGTGACACTATGGCAAGAGGATTTCCGGAAGCCTCGACTCGGGCGAACCGTTTCCCGGTCCACATACCTCTACGTTTTCGCCTACCACACAGCCCAGAATGGGTTGAGGCACGGACGGAAAACGCGAGCCGCACGGGAGTCTTGTTTCGAAGCGAGTGTATCTTCAAGCCCACGACGAGGGTAGAGGTGAGGCTTGAGATTCCTTCGACCAACGGGGATGGCGCGCATGCCGAGGTCGTCTGCGAGTGCGAGGTAGTCCGCGTGGAACAGACTCATGGCGCGGAAATTCCCCCAGCCCTCGCTGTCGCGATCCACAAGTATCGGTTTACGCGGAAGTGCCAGCCAAACTGAATTCGTTAGCCCCCGAGAGTCTCGTTGCTCATCGTCTCGACCCTTCCCCCTTCCAAGGAGCCGGGTAGCGCCCCGATGTATCGGGCCGGTTTTTCTCACCGACCATGCGCAAGGGCCGCGGACGAGCAAGACAGGTCCGCGCGACGCTTGCTGGTTTCACCCCCCTCCGCAATCACAGGTCATTTCAAGCTGCCGATTCATTTCGGATTTTCAGGTTCGAGGTCCGCATTCAGCTTGATTTCGCCTGTGACGACCTTCATTTTCCTCTCCCACAGCTTGAATCCGGCTTTGCGCAAAGTGATGGTGTGTTCGCCGACATTAAGCTGGAGAACTGACGGGGTGGTGCCCATGAAATCGCCATCGACATCAATATCTGCGCTGTCGGGATTCGAAGTAACCGAAAGTTTTGAAACGGCTGCGGTTTGCTCCTGAGGCTGGGGAGCCTTGGGGGCATCCTGCTCGGCTTTCCATCCCGGGTAATTGTCCTGGGAGATTTCAACTAAGCTTCCGTGGCTCCAAACGTAGACTCCTTCGCGAACCGTGGTTCGCACTTCGCAGGCCTTGTACTTTCCATCTTTGCCGATATCCGGTATTAGAATTTCGAGCTCATGCTGCGGCTTTTTCCATTTGCCGGGATAGAACTGGCCTCGGAGGTCTACTCGTGCGTGTGTGAAACATTCGTAATTGAAATCAAAGGCATGCTTTGTGGAGCCATCCCCGATATTCCCCCGGCCGGTTACCGTGTAAACGATATTTCCAGGATCGCGATAGGGGTAGGGGCGATACCACTGCCAGGTATTGTCCAGGAGCTCCACTCTTAGAGGGTATTCAGAGGTGTCTTTCGCGGTTAATGCCACCGCCGAAGATAACAGGATGACGAGGATTAAGAATTCTAGCTTCCTCCATCGCATTGCGTGCCTCCCCTCGATGAGGTTTCGGATTACCCACTTGCTTATAAGAGGCGAAGTATAGCTCCAAAACAAGGCGTTTCGAACCGGAATTCGGGCCGGAGCTTGAGGCCTGACGAGCGGAAAAGGTTGAACGGATTTTAGGCGCATGGGATAGCAGGAGATTGGCTATTGAAAGGAGGCGCGGCACCAAAGTTTCGCGCTTGCAGTGCAATAGTCGTTTCCTTGCTCTTGTCTTTTGCTCTCGACTTTTTGAATCTTGAATCTATCTTTCCTGCTCTGCTCCCCTACCGTGAGTAAATAATCCGCCCTCGCTTCACCGTCATCACACAATGATTCAGCCCGAAGTAATAAGGGATTTCGCGATAATCCTCGGTGTCGAGCACAATCAAGTCGGCCTGCTTGCCCGCTTCCAATGAGCCAACGCGGTCGGCTCGGCACAGAGCGCAGGCGCCATTGATGGTCGAGGCCGCAATCGCCTCCGCCGGCGTCATGCGCATCTGCGTGCAGGCGAGAGACATGATGAATTGCATATTCGGGGTGGGACTGGTGCCGGGATTAAAGTCCGTGGCCAGAGCCACCGCGGCCCCGGCGGCAATGAGTTGGCGCGCGGGGGGATACGACTTCAATCCCAGATGGAAATTTGCTCCCGGTAAAAGCGTGGCGACCACGTCGGAGCGTGCCAGGGCGCGAATATCCGCGGCCGTAACCTTGTCGAGATGGTCGGCGGAGGCGGCGCCAGCTTCAATGCCGAGGCGGGCGGCGCCGGTGCGGGAAAGTTGTTCGGCGTGAATCCGGGGCACCAGGCCGAACCGACGGCCTGCGTCAAACACGCGGCGGCAATCTTCCACGCGGAACGCGCCCCGGTCGCAGAAGCAGTCCACGAACTCCGCCAGCTTCCCATACGCCACAACGGGAATCAGCCTTGTTATAACCTCTTCCACATACTGAGCGGAGCGCCCTTCGAAGCTTGCGGGAAGTGCGTGGAGGGCAAGCAGAGTGGGAACAAGGTCGAGCAGTGCGTACACTTGGAGGAGAGGAGTGTCTTGTTGCAGCATTCGAATGACGCGCAGGATCTTCAACTCCTGCTCGATGTCCAACCCGTAGCCGCTTTTTACTTCGACCGTGGTGGTACCGTGCGCGGCAAATTCGTCGAGGAACTTTCGTGCTTGCTCGGCAAGAGATAAAACGCTGGCCTTGCGTACCTTTTGCGCGGAGGATTGAATTCCCCCGCCAGCGCGCGCAATTTCCTCGTAAGTCTTGCCCCGCAAGCGCAACTCGTAATCATCCACCCGGCTGCCGGCAAAGATTAAATGCGTGTGCGAATCGACGAACCCGGGCATCACCACGCGCCCGCGGCAGTCGATGGCTTCAGCGTGCAGGCGCAGCGCCTGGCGCTCCAGCGAGCGCGTGGACCCAACGCGCAGGATGCTCTCTCCCTCCGTCAGCAGGCCACCCTTGGATATAATCCCCAGTTCGCCGAGCGCCGCACCACGGCGCGGGACCGGCGGGCCCGCCAGCGTGATCAGTTGTGAGGCATGGCGGAAGAAGAGCGTGGTTGGAGAAATGTGTGGCATGGTAGGCCGTAAACGGCGGCAGCGCGGCATGCCGCTGATGTTTCGTAGGGGCGGTTCGCGAACCGCCCTAATCGATAATCGTGTGCGATTGCGTGGGAGGGCGCTTCGCGAAGCGCCCCTACAATCGATCAACTC
The DNA here is from genome assembly GCA_049522495.1 of Terriglobia bacterium. Classification (GTDB taxonomy): domain Bacteria; phylum Acidobacteriota; class Terriglobia; order UBA7540; family UBA7540; genus Bog-366. The sequence continues at coordinate 4,861 of JBEKNU010000204.1, read as the reverse complement.
TGCCCACTCGGCAAGCGGGTTGTCCAGCACAACCCGACTCAATACGCTATAATACCGCTCCAACGCATTCCGGAGGTTATTGTTTATGCCCAGCTATGAATACGCGTGCAAAGCCTGCAAAAAGAGCTTCACCCTGATCTTGACCATGGCCGAGCACGATAAGAAGCGAATCGCTTGCCCCAAATGCAAGAGCAAGAAAGTTGAGCAACAGTTTGGCTCGTTCTTCACGGTGACCTCGAAGAAAAGCTAAAGAGAAGTGAAGAGTGATGAGTGACGAGTGAGGAGCCGGCAAGGACCGAAATTCGAAAATCGAAACTCGAAAATCGCGGCGAGTTTCGAATTTCGGTTTTCGTCTTTCGCTTGCTCGTCACTCATCACTCTTCACTCATCACTTTCGGTATCTTCACTCCCGCCTTCTCCGCAAAGTCGATTGCCTGTTCATAGCCCGCGTCCACGTGGCGCGCTACGCCGATTCCCGGGTCGTTGGTCAGCACGCGATTCAGCCGTTTGGCCATCTCGGGTGTGCCATCGGCCACGGTTACTTGCCCCGCGTGCAGCGAGTATCCGATCCCCACCCCGCCGCCGTGGTGGAACGAAACCCAGCTCGCGCCCGAAGCGGTATTGAGCAGCGCGTTCAGCACCGGCCAATCGGCAACGGCATCACTGCCGTCTTTCATGCTCTCGGTTTCGCGGAAGGGCGAGGCGACAGAGCCGCAGTCCAGGTGGTCGCGCCCGATGACGATGGGCGCCTTCAGCTCGCCGCTTGCCACCAGATCGTTGATGCGCTCGCCGAACCGCGCACGTTCGCCGTAACCCAGCCAGCAGATGCGCGCCGGCAGTCCTTGAAACTTCACATACTTGCGCGCCAGGCGAATCCAACGGTTCAGGATGGCGTTGTCGGGGAAAAGTTCCAGCACCAGGTCGTCCGTGCGATAGATGTCCGCGGGTTCGCCGGAAAGCGCCGCCCAACGGAACGGCCCGCGGCCCTCGCAAAAAAGTGGCCGAATGTAGGCGGGAACGAAGCCGGGGAAGTTGTAGGCGTCTTTCACGCCCCCATGCTCGAAGGCCACGGTGCGGATATTGTTTCCGTAATCGAAGGTGGCGGCCCCGAGCTTCTGCAATTCCAACATGCCGGTCACGTGGCGCGCAATCGAGTCGTACGAACGCTTCAGGTAATCCTGAGGATTCGTGCGGCGGAGTTCGGCGGCATCTTCCAAGCCCAGCCCGGAAGGGATGTAACCATTCAGGGGATCGTGTGCGCTGGTCTGGTCGGTAAGCAGATCGGGGACAATGCCGCGGCGCGCGAGTTCCGGGATGACGTCCGCGCAATTGCCCACCAATCCCACTGACACGGCATGTTTTTGGCGCACCGCATTCTTGAGGATGCGCACCGCTTCATCCAGCGAATTGACGCAGATTTCGCAGTAGCCCGTGCGGATGCGGCGCTTGATGCGCTCCGGGTCAACTTCGATGCCGAGGAAGGCGGCGCCATTCAAGGTGGCGGCCAACGGTTGCGCTCCACCCATGCCGCCCATGCCGCCGGTGACCACCAGCTTGCCGGCCAAGTCGCTCGCGAAGTGCTTCCGCGCGGCGGCGGCAAAGGTTTCATAGGTGCCCTGAAGAATGCCTTGCGTGCCGATGTAGATCCAACTCCCCGCCGTCATTTGGCCATACATCATCAGGCCCAGGCGCTCGAGCTCTCGGAATTTTTCCCAGGTGGCCCAGTGGCCTACCAGATTGGCGTTGGCAATCAACACGCGCGGACCAGCTTCGTGCGTCTGGAAAACTCCCACAGGCTTTCCCGATTGGACCAGGAGCGTTTCATCATTGCCAAGGCTTTTCAGCGCTGCGACGATGGCGTGGTAGCACGCCCAATTGCGCGCGGCCTTGCCCGTGCCGCCATAGATGATTAGCTCTTGGGGGCGCTCCGCCACCTCCGGGTCGAGGTTATTCATCAGCATACGCAGGGCGGCTTCCTGCTGCCACCCCTTGCAGACGAGAGTGGTGCCTCGCGGCGCGCGCACCGGCTGGTAGGAACTGCCGGCGTCTGCCACGCTCGGGATCGTGTCCGGCTGTGCCATGTGGATTCTCTCCCCGGGAATCTTAGCCCAACGTTAGCAGAAGTGAAAGTGAGCTTGTGGGAGTTGAAGAGTTGAAAAGTTGAAGAGTCAAAGAGCGGTGTAACGCGGACGTGGTTTGTAGGTCCTCGTCTCTTCCCGTATGGGCAGGGAAAAACTCGCTACGCCGTAAGGCCGAGCCCGATAACCGTAACCGCCAGGAGAAAACTCCACACCGCGGAACCCAGCGCAATCGCCAGAAAGAACCGTGGCCCTGACCGTCTTGAGGCCTCGGGAACCTGGGAAGATCGCACCACGACGGTCTTCGCCCAGTGGTCGCCGTGCCGCTGCTCCATCAGCGTCTTAGTCATTTCCAAGTACCCTATAAGCCCGAAGAATAAGGCGTCGATGAAGTAAGCGGCGGAACGTGTCAGAGCTTGCTTAAAGCCACAAGGCGAGCAGTCCTCCGAGAGCACCCGCAGCCCACACAGCAGTTTGCCCAGGCTGGCGCCGGACAATCCTTCACACAAGGTGTGGTAGCAAATGGTGCCTGCGAAGCTCACCAAAATGAGGAGCCACTTTCCCTGTGAAATTTGCGCTTGCCATCCTTGCTCGGCGATGGAGAGACCTTGCAAGATGAGCAAAGCGATGGCCCCTACCACTCCTGCAATAGTGCCCAGAACATAGCCGTACGCCGTGTCCAGAATTCGCGCCAGGGCACGAATCCAGAAGCCGGCTCCTTTGATGACCGGCGTAGTGTCGGTGATACTCAAGCCTAAAATGCTAATGGCGCTACCCCCGTCTTCTGCGATACCGCGGCAGGTACATTTTGGATATTTCTTCGCAAAGCTTTAGCGAAACCAAGCCGCTACCGGGTCGTCGCACGCCGACTCCTATACACCCAAACGGTTCATAGAGCAAGGACATGGAAAGCGGGCAGGGCGGCGAGCGAAAATCTCCAATTACCCGATGGCCAGATGATCCGATGGCCCGATGACCCGATCAGAAGATTCTGTTAAGATGGCGTTGGATTTCTTGGGCAAATGACTGACCAACACAACGGCATGGGCTCGAGCGAAATCAAGACCCTCAACGAATTGTTCCTGACGGCGGTCGCCCAGCACGCCAAGCCGGACTGTTTCCTTTCGAAGAGTGAAGGGCGATACCAGGGCCTTTCTTCACAGGAAGCATTGCGGAAGGTGGCGGCGTTGGCCTCGCTGCTCAGTCGCCTGCACGTCGAGCGCGGCGACCGCGTGGCCATTCTCTCCGAGAATCGCGTGGAGTGGGCGCTGACCGACTTCGCGCTGCTGGGCCTGGGCGCCATTTCCGTGCCGATTTACACCACCCTGCTCGAACCTGACATCGAATACATCCTGCGCGATTCCGGGGCGAAAGGAATCGTGCTGGCGACGGAAGCGCAGCTTGCCAAGATTGTGAACGTGCGTCCGCACCTGCCGGATTTGAAATTCGTCCTGGCCATGGATTGCGCCAAGCTGGAAGGAACGGGCGCGGAGTGTTGGGAGGGCAGCATCGCGCTCGAATTGGGCTTAATGACCAATGCCGTGGAGCTATTCACCGCGAAGGCGCTGGCCGCGCAACCGGAGGACATCGCCACGATTCTTTATACCTCCGGCACCATGGGCAAGCCCAAAGGCGTCATCCTGACGCACGCCAACATTGTTTCCAACGTGCTGGAGTGTGCGAAGATTTTCCCCCTGAGCCGCGATGATGCGGGCATATCGTTGCTGCCCCTCTCCCACATTCTGGAGAGGACACTTGACTTTCTTTGTTTCTGGACGGGTGTGTCGATCGCGTACGCGGAGAGCCTGGATTCCCTGCCGCTCAATCTGCGCGAGGTCCGGCCCACGTTAATGGGCGTGGTTCCACGGGTGCTCGAGAAGATTCACGACCGCGTCATGGAAGTCGTCCGCGCCGCGCCCCCCGCGAGGCAGAAGATCTTTTACTGGGCTCTGGAAGTGGGAAAACAAGCCTTTCCCTATCGCCTCAAGGGCCAACGGCTGCCGCCGGGGTTGCGCCTGAAATATGCCTTCGCCAACGCCCTGATCTTCTCCAAGGTGCGCGGACAACTGGGCGGCCGCATCAGGATCCTGGCTTCGGGCGCCGCTCCCCTGGCGCGGGAACTGGCTGAATTCTTCTACGCCATGGACCTGCCGGTGTACGAGGGATATGGTCTTACGGAAACCTCACCCGTGATTTCCATCAATTACCCCGGTCACACGAAACTGGGAACCGTCGGCCCCCTGATCCCCGGGGTTGAAGTCAAGTTCGGGGAAGAAGATCACGACCCGGAAGGCGGGGCGGGGCGTGAACTCCTGGTGAAAGGTCCAAACGTCTCGCCCGGTTATTACCACATGGAGGAAGAGAACCGGGCGGCTTTTGAGGGGGGATGGTTCCACACCGGCGACCTGGGAGCCATGGACGAAGAAGGATACCTGCGCATTACCGGCCGCAAGAAAAACCTCTTCAAGACCTCAGGGGGCAAATACGTTTCCCCGGAAAAGCTGGAAAACCTCTTCCAGAGTCATCCCTATGTTCACCAAATCGTGGTGCTGGGCGATGGACGCAAGTTCGTGGGCGCGTTGGTGGCGCCGGTTTTCCTGCGGTTGGAGGCCCACGCGCACATGCAGGGCATTACCTTTCGGACTCGCGAAGAGTTGGTGGCCCATCCGGAAATCCACGCCTTCATGCAGCAGCTAGTGAACGAAACCACGCGCTGGTTGCCGCCTCACGAAAGAATTCGCCAGATTGTTTTGCTGCCGCGCGAACTAACCATGAGGGACGGC
>JBEKNU010000203.1:0-13704 GCA_049522495.1 Terriglobia bacterium | reverse complement strand
CAGCAATCTCATTTTCAGGGATTGGCATGGTGGGGCCGAGGTAGTAACCCGTAAGCGCACACTCAGGAAAGACGGCTACCTTAACGCCCTCTGAGGCGAGTTGATTTAGGAGATCGCTCATCCTCTTACAGTTGGCGCTAACATCGAACGAGGAACGAAATTGAACTGCCGCAACTTTAAACTCCATCGACATTGACTGCCCCCGCACCGAGCCCACACCGAGGAGCCCAGCGGCGATCAATGGGAACACTCTATGAGACCATAGGCGTAACTGAAATGAGTCCCTTCTGCAAATCATGTTGATCCACTCCTTTTCGAGTCGGCTCTCTCCTCGAAAGGTGCAACACCAGCACTACAGGCAATTGCCACCATTCGGCCAGGCTGGCAGCCCAGATTCCGAGTTTGAGATTCACCTTTGTTAATATTCTCCGCCGACGCGATTCCATTGATCGAGACCACTGCATTCCCAAATTTCTTCGATCCCAGCGTGGACCGGAGCCGCTGCTAGACCCGCCATTCCGGACTTCAAGATATCTAGGAGATTAGTACGTGTGGCCTGAGTACGGCGGAAAAGATAAAACCACCCCGTTCTTACAAGTGTTGAACACCGTGCACACCATCTACGTTGGATGTTAAGCATGTCGCCTGAATCTATCGTTTCTGTTGGCTCGTGTCAACTTCTGAAGTATTTCAGTGGAATCATGGCATGCTCCGGTTCCGGCATCTAACGTTCAAGTAACTGTCCCCCAAAGCACAGCCGCTGGGACGGGAACTCGACGCTGGGCTGGTTTTCCCCCTGCGGAGCAAGGAGAAGGGAGCAACTTATCTTTACCGCTCCACCACCTCGAGGATGAAGTTGTCGGCAAGAAAGAGCACATGAAGCGTGCCAGCGTCGGTGTTCAACCACCAGCCCTGCTCTCGCGCGCGGTAGCCCACGTCATCAAGCTGGCCGAGGCGCTTGCTGCCGAGTGTCACCTCGCGCGGGAGCTTGGCGAGTGGCAGAATCACTTCATAAGGCCGAACCGTCGGCGAATGCTCGACTGCCACCTGGAATGTGCCAGCGTCCTGGTCGGCCTTCGCGGTGGTGCCGTCATAATTGACGAAGCTTTCGTGCGTCGGAACCCCGGCCGGGAAGACTCGCCAGTGCAGGTCGTGGCCATGCGTACGGTATTTGTTACCGGCCAAGTCTTCCGCTAGGGTCTCAATGTCGGGATCGGCCAGCGGAATGACGCTGCCCGCACGCACCAGAATAGGTATGTGTTCGAGCGGGGCGGGGACTTCCACCACCCGTCCGCCTTCGAGGACTTGGCCGGTCCAGTAATCGACCCAAGCCCCCCGGGGAAGGTAGAGTAAGCGAGTGCGCGCCCCTTCGGTCACGACAGGAGCGACGAGCAGCTTTTCGCCCAGCAAGTACTCATGTTCCGCGTCGTAGGTCTTAGGGTCGTCGGGGAATTCGAGGAGCGGGTGCCGCATGACGGGCAAGCCAGTCTCGGCCGCATGATGGGCATAAGTGTAAAGATAGGGGAAGAGCGAAGTGTGTAGCCGAGCATAGCGGCGGAAAGTGTCGATCGTCTCCCCATCGAACCAAAGGTCCACCGCAAACTTCGGCTTGTCCCATAGATGATCACGCATTACCGGGGTCAGCGCGCCGAATTCGGTCCAACGAATCCAGAGTTCCTTCGACGTACTACTGCTCAAGATGTCCGGGCCCCATATGGCAAATCCGCAGAATCCAGAGGTAATACCGGCAGCGATGACGGAGGGATACCCCTGGTCCAGGCTCCAATCCGGCAGCTGGTCCCCACCCCACATCACGCGGCTGGAAGCCTGAGAGCCAGAGTAACCCGAGCGCGAGAATTCCACCACATCCGGCTTGAGCTTACGGGCAACCTCATAAGTGATCTTGTGATATAAGAGTGGAAACAGGTTGGCCATTCCACGTCCGGTCCTCCCCCCGGAGAAGCGATCTGTGTCGTCGACCCGCTCGCCAAAATCCTCCATCCACCCATCAAAGCCATAGTCCACCACGATGCGCCGAAGCATTTTCTCCCACCAATCCACGGCCGCAGGATTCGTGAAGTCAATGTTAGCCGTGCGAAGAGGCTCGAAGCTGGGCCCCGCCGGCTGGCCGTTGGGCTTGAGGACAAGATAGTGATTGCGCATGCCCTCCTCGAAGGTGGGACTGGGCGTATTGAAAGGAAGCATGAGCGGGCGCACGTAAGGGTGGACGTAGCCCAGCACCTTGAAACCAAGTTGGTGCAGTTTCGGGTTGAATTCGCCCGGCTGTCCGTAGTAGCCTACTGTCCAAAATCCCCAGCCGTGATTGCTCTGATCATCCATCACATCCCATACCCAGAGCGCGCTGGCAGGGATGCCCGCGGCCCTCAGCCGTGCCGCGTCTTTTAGCACCGGGTTTGCGCCCTGCAGGCTGGTCACCCAGACTCCCAGGCCCCAGGGCGGGGGGAGCGGCGTTCGGCCTGTTATACTTGTATAGTTCTCGATTATTACCTCCGGATCCCCGATAAAGAAGTAGCAATCCACTACCGGATTCCGAAGCTGAATTGTGAACTGACGCCGCTCTGCTTGGGTCAAATCAAAAACGCTCTGTGCGGCGGTGTCCAAGTAGAGGCCGAGGCCGAGCGGCGTGAACATGAAAGGCGCCGGGTTATATGTCCAGTCGTGCCCCGGCGTGCCCAGCTTGTCCTCGGGATGTAAGGCGATCTTCTGCCCATCCAGCTTGGCCTTAACAAACCGTTCGCCCAGGCCGTAAAACGGCCCTGGGCCAGCCAGGGCGAGACTCAAGCCAGCTTTGTCGCCGAGTTTCGAACCTTCAATCGATAACCGAATAAGATTCGGGGCCATGACGGCGAGTTCCAAATTCACCGGCTCGCTGGCGCCTTCCACGTGGCCGGACATCGTCCAAAGGTTTTCTTGCTTGTGGATTTCTTGGATCTCCCTGAGACGGAGCGGACTGCCTGCCGGCTTCGCGTCGACGTCCGGGACCCAACTAATTCCAGGCGAGGGCGAATCCGCCGCAGCCGTATTCCAGGTAATCCCGGTATGCTTGTTGGTTAGGGCAAGACGCCAAGGGGACTTGCTAATTTCCAAACGCCAAACCACCGTCTCGATCCTCAGCCCCTGGGTGGTCTCGACGGCCTCGACCGCGACCGCCGCCGGTTTGCGTTCTCCGGAGATCATGCGGCTGGGGCGGACAGCCTTGCGGCCCAGTTCAGTTAACATCGCCTGGTACTCGGGCGTGGCGGAGAAATTCTGTTCTTGCGCAGCCAAGTCTGCGCCCAGCATGCCGCTGGTCAACAATGTGGTCAAAAGCAAAAATGCGGCGCGTCTGAGGTGGGACGAAATTCGCTTGAGACTGCATTTCCCACCGCGAGCAGATAGAAGATGAAACGCGACATGTTGACCGACTTCCGAAGCTGGTTGCCTGTTGCAACGTTGCCGACCACGAGTATTGGTCATGGATTTCCTGCCTCCCAAGGATGACCTGCGCGTCTTCACCGCAGGCGAGATTCGTTACGGGCATTAAACGCGCCATTGCAAATACTGTCAAGCGAGCATCTGAAGCCATGTTGGATCTACATTGTTATCTCGCTGCCCTCACTTACCCCCCAGAAAGCGCCAGCAACACGGAGCTTTAGGCTTCGTCGCCATGGTGGAGATATCACCCGGGCTCCACACCAGCGCGCCGCGCGGCTGCTGGATGGGCCAATGGATCGTGAGTGTCGCGCATCCAGCGATCGAGCCTTGCTCGCATATCTTCGAGGGCGGCACGCGCGGCGGGTTCCGCGGCTGTTTTCTCGTTAGCGAGGTTTCGATTCTCATTTGGGTCATAGAGCAGGTAGTAGAGCTCTTCACGAACCACCGTCGGGCTTTCCCAGTCATGGTCGAGCCACAGATTTTTGTTGTCGCCATCACCGTAATTCACCAGGACCGGTCGTTCGCAATCGTCGAAATATCGGATGGATTTCCAGCGCTGAATTCGAATGCACCGCTTGGGCTCATAAGTGCTATGAAAGTTAACTTCGGCAAAAAGTTCCTCGCGGATTTCGCGCGCCTGCCGCTCAATTACAGGCATTAACGACTTGCCCTGCCGCCATGAGGGCGGGCTGAATGACCGGCCCAACGGATGACGGCCGAGTTGGCACCCGACCCGGTGTGGGTAATCGACGATACGGGTTTTCTCAAACAGGGTCGCCACTAGGTGGGGGTGGAGCCCCAATATTCGGGCACGCTAGGCAAGACCGGGAATTGCCAAGTGGCGTGAGCCTGCATCAGGTGGGGCCGGAAGAAGGCACGATCCTGGGCTGGCGACTGTACCTGCCGGAAAGCTGGGCGTAAGACGCACCCCGCCCTGCGGAGGCGGGCATCCCCGACTCGGTGGTTTTCCGGACGAAGTGCCAACTGGCTCTGAACCTGATCGATGAAGCGCAGGCTTGGGGCCTGCCGGATCGGGTCGTCCTCGCCGATGCGGGTTAAGGCGACGTCACGGAGTTTCGGAAGGGGTTGGAGGACCGCCGGTTGCCCCACGTGGTGGGGGTCCCATCCCACTCGCGGGTATGGACGAAGCCGCCCCTGCTGCACAAGCTGACGGCGCGGGGTCGCGGACGTCCGCCCAGTGCTTATCACTATGGCGACCAGCGACCCCTCGGGGTTTGCGAGGTGGCGGAAAAAGCCCGAGGGTGGAAGCAAGTCCGTGGGCGAGAAGGGACGGAGGGTTGGCGCGAGTCGCGCTTCTATGCCTGCCGCTTGCAACCCTCGCCCGGATTTAACGAAGGCCAGCTACCCGACAAGGAGGTCTGGCTGCTGGTGGAGTGGCCACGCCGCGAGAAGGAACCCAGGAAGTACTTTCTCTGCGACCTGCCCCCGCACTACGCGCTGCGGCGCTTGGGGCGCACCGCCAAAAGCCGGTGGCAGATCAAAAAGGACTATCAGCAACTCAAGGAGGAACTGGGGTTGGATCATTACGAAGGCTGCAGTTGGAGGGTTGGCATCATCATGTGACGCTTGTGATGTTGGCGAACGCCTCCGTGACCTTGGAGAAGCTGCGGAGCGAAAACTTTTGGTTGGACCCTACCGCAGACACGGCGTGAGGCCCAACACGTGTTGTTAACCTGGACCGGTTATTACGCGTATTGTGGCAGTAAAATTCGAAGAAGCAATCGATTTCCATGACGTAATGCAGTTGCACTAGGAAGTCGTATGCGAACACACAATTCCGCTCGACCCGATCGATCACCCAATCTACCGAGACCCAGTGGACAACAGATCACACCATCTGATCTTCGTTGTTACTGGGACTATGGTGACGCCGGTGCTTTTCTAACACTTACTATGCCTCACAGCCGGTGGGGCTTGAGCTAACCCCCAATTACTTCGTGGGCTTGGAGGACACCGCTCTTGCTGTTCAAACAGCTTCACCGGCTGCTTAAGCTGCTTGGCGATTGGCGGTCTCGTCCCCTCGCAACTGCCGGCGAAAGGACGAAGGAGAAAGGTTTTCTTTGCAGCGAAAAATACGGTTAAACATCCTTGTGTTGCCAAAACCGGCCACAGTGGCCACACGGCACACAGGTAGGTCTGTCTCTTGGAGCAAACGCTTTGCTCGATCCAACCGACAGCAGTTAATCTCCGTTAGGATCGATCTACCGATACTGCGTGAGAATCTACGTTCCAGAGTCCGGCGTGAGACAGGCATCGCACCGACGACATCTGACACTCCGATGCCAAGCCCCACATAGTCTTCGATGAAGTGGAGGGCGTTACCAACCACTGGGTCATCTTTGACAATGACTTCACTCGATCGCCGCACAACCACCCGGAGGGGCGTAACCAGAACGGTATACTTGCAATTCCCAATTCTGCCCGACATCAGCAGATCAAGTAAATGGGCAGCTTTGTAGCCAGCTTTTTCCAGGTCCAGTGCCACGCTGGAAAGTGGTGGGTCACATAGCTCGCACAGCACATCGTCGTTGTCGACCCCTACTACAACTAGCTGTGCTGGGACACCCACCCCCGCCTCCGCGCATGCCTCCAGCACTCGGCGTCCACACACGTCATTACATGCCATCAGACCTGTAGGCCTGGCTAGTAGTTTCAGCCAAGCTGCCAAACGGTCTCGCTCGCGGCCCCATTCACGCGTCCAATCCGCATTACGCATCCAATTGTGGATGTTAATTCTGTGCTTGATGCATGGCAATCCTATCTCCCCCAAGTACTGCTCGAAAGCCCGCTCCCGAGCGCGTGACCAGGGGGTGTTCGCAAACCCGCAGTAAGCAAAGTTTTTGAGACCTGAGCCAATCAAATGATCCGCGATTACATGGGCGATCTTGGGTGAATCGGTGAGGACTTCGCTGAATCCACACAAGGGATTCCCGAGCGCCAATTCCTCCGTGCCATATTCCAATACCATAGTAGGGATTGCCATACGCTTAATGTCCTGCACAAGTCTGACGGACTGGACTCGGGCAATAATCGCGTTGAATTCAATTTTGGGTAATCCCTGCTCAACATCTCCACCACCGATATAAAGTGACCACGGCCCGTGCAAGTGGGAATATCGTATGATGCCGCGCAACAACCCCCGCCCATAGTGAGTTGATGTTTCCAACAAAAGTGCCACTTTAGGTACCAGGAACATTGGGAGCCTCCCCTCTTGACGTGTCTTGGTTCAGCGTGAAATGGAGAGTCACCATTTTAGGTAAGTTAATGAATTTCGCCGCTGCGCGGCGGGAGTTTTCAAGGCATCGGGGTTTATCGTTCGATGCGGTCTGCGCGTGCCGTGGGGGAGCAGGAGCGTCCAACCCGCAGGGGCAGGATCGGACGCCCCCGACCTCATCGACGCGATGAGTCCACCGGGTTACCCCTGGGCACGGTTGCTCTCCAGGAGACCAGGCTTCGGTTTCACTTGGCGGCCTTAGTTTAGCGCCGCCGTGGAGAAGTCGCCAGTGCGATCCGATAGGGGGACGAACGCGTCCTGACGGCGCCGTTGGCGCTGTCGACGCGCTGCTTCCAGCATGCGATCGCGTTCGGCAAAAATCTATACCTCTCGCCCTTCCAACTCGGCCAGGGGGGCGACATAGCCAATCGCGCTGTGCAGGCGAATCCGATTGTAATGGTCCAGGTACCGACCCACCAAGCGGCGGGCGTCGTCGATCGACAAGGGTACTTCCGGACGCACACACTCGCTTGTCGGGGACTGGTGCCAGCGCTCGATTTTGCCGTTCGATTGCGGATAGAGCGGCGAGGTCCGGACATGCGTCATGCCCGAGATGCGGGTGAACTCCTTGAAATCGCGGGCGATGAACTGCGGGCCGTTGTCGGAGATGATCCGCGGCGTGGCTTGGTGAAACTTCTGCCATACCCGCTGTAAGATGATCTCGACCTCGGCTTCGGTCATCGATTCGCGGATTTCTCAGTGCACCAGGTAGCGGCTGTAACCGTCCAGCACGCTGCACAGGTAGTAGAACGTCCCCGCCAAGTTGAGGTAGGAAATGTACACATGCCAGTGCTGGTGTGGTCCGGGCGGCTGCTGGAAGCCTTTGCCATTGCTCAACGGCTTGCCTTTCCAGCGTGCCAGCCGGCCTGCCTGGTGAAGAACTCGCCAGACGCTGGCCGGGCTTACCGCGACGACCCCAGCATCCAGCATCATGAAGGTCAGCCGCCGGCAACCCTCCAGAGGGAAGCGGTCGTGGAAGTCGAGGATCGCCCGCTTCTCCCAGGCGTCCAGCCAGAAGTCGCGGGGAACCCAGCCGTTGTGCTCGTTCACCCGGCCATGGCGAGCTCGCCAGTCGTAGAACTGGCTGGAAGCCACGCCCAGCCAGCGCACAAACTTCTGGGTGGCGATCTCGGTCCGCTCGCTCCAGCGGCGCACGAAATCGATCACTTGGTCGCGCGTGTCGTGGGGTACCCATTGGCTCTTCAGATCTCCCCAAGACTTTTATTGGGGCCACATGCTCTTCCATCAGCTCGGCCAGTACCTCGTCCTTCTTCTTCAACTTCGTCTCCAAGAAGGCGATGCGCTGTTCGCGGGCCTCGACCTGTTTGTCAGCGTGCGGCGCCGGCCCGAAGGCCGCGGCCCCGTTCTCAAAAAACTGCTTGAGCCACCGGTAGAAAACCGTGGGGTAGAGCGATGTTCGTCACACAAAGTGCAAACCGGAACCCGATCAATCAAGTGCTGGCGCAGAATGGCCACCTTCTCCTCGGGGGTGTGATGCTTACGCTCGTTGCTCATGAGTCCCCTCCATTGTAACTATCTTAACGGAAGAACTCTCCATTTTCAGCTGAGGCAGGATATGACGGGCCGCTCATCCCTTACCCCAGGTGCAACTGATTGGCCAAATATGCCCTCGCGCTTGAGGGATGTCAATGACAATGTTCCACCTTGTCATTTTCGACAAAACTTCGCCAATTTGAGCCATAACGGTGTGACGCAAAATGACCAGGTTTTTGTGACGCAACTTTACATCTTGACGGCAGGGTCGCCTGGGGCTAGGGTGCGCGTTGTGTGACTCAGTCAATGCGGCATGATGCTGCGGCGCGAAGGTTTGACCTTCAGCTTGTTTCCAGTCCCCGGAGCCTGTCGTATCTGGCTGATTTGCAGAAAATAGCAGTGCTTGATTTTTCCGTAGTTGCTAATAAATTAAGGAGGTCTTTATGATTTCCCGGCATATTAAGCAGGTGCTACTGGCCGGCTTGGTGATCACGTTAGTCTCGGGAACCGCTTGGGCGCAGGGTTTCGGTACGATCCACGGAACCGTCATTGACCCTTCAGGCCTGCCGGTGCCTAACTGCAAAATGAAAGCCGTTCTGTCGGAACGGCACACTACAAGGACGACTGAAACTGGTGCGGACGGCTACTACCTTCTGCCTTCCGTTCCCATTGGAACCTACACTATCTTCGCAGACGCCCCTGGGTTTAAGGTCTATACCCGGGCGGGGGTTGAAGTTACGACGGACCAGTACGTCCGCGTGGACGTCCACGTCGAGATCGGCACTCCCACCCAGTCCGTGCAAGTAACCGGCGAAGCGCCGCTGGTCGACAGCCGCTCCTCTACTCTCGGCACGCTTGTTGATTCGGACAGAATCTTGGATCTGCCTTTGGAGGGCCGCAACGTCCTGCAGTTGGCCGTCCTGTTGCCCGGCACGTCCGCGGTGTCCACTGCTCAGACCTTTACTGGGTACGCGTCCGGACCCACCATGTCGGTCTCCGGCTCTCGAGCCACCGACAACCTCGACCTTTTTGACGGAGCCGAATTCAACCAGCTCTACCGCAACAATGGCTTGAATTACCCGCCGCCTGATGCCGTGCAAGAAGTCAAGGTGCTGACCAATACGTACAGTGCCGAGTACGGAAGGAATGCCGGCTCAGTAGTTGATGTCGTGACGAAAAGCGGGAGTAATAAGTACCACGGCAGTGGCTGGGAGTTCGTGCGGAACAACGATCTGAACGCGAGAAACTTCTTTCAGGGCTCGACCATTCCCTTCCTGGCTCAAAATCAATTTGGTGGAACCATAGGGGGTCCGATCCGCAAAAACAAGGTGTTCGTCTTCGCCGCTTACGAAGGGCTGCGTGTTCGACCCGCGTCCCTGTCGTCCTCTGCTTACACGTTGACCGCCGCAGAACGCGCAGGTGATTTCTCAGCAGCGGGGGAGCCCGTGATTAAGGATCCCCTCACTGGGCAGCCATTCCTAAACAACCAAATTCCCACAAAACGTTTGGATCCAGTTGCCCTCAATCTCGTATCGCCGACCTTAATGCCTTTACCCAACCAGCCCAATGGCACTTACGTGAATACGTATCCCCTGCCGAGTAACAACGACAACGTCACGGTGCGGACCGACTCCAATCTCGGAAGGCATACGATATTCCTTCGTTACAATTTTAATCGGGCGGTGGCAGCTCTTTCGACTGGCGCCGTGCCGACATTCGCGCCGGGTAATGCGACGTTGGTCACGAACAATGTGGCATTTGGCGACACGATAACGCTAAGACCCAATCTGCTGCTTCAGGTCCGAGGGAGCTATGGCCGCATGATGCCGATCGAGTGGACCTCGAATCCACATACGATGCAATCTCTCGGTAGCAACTGGCCAACTCTCATTGGTCCTCCGGTGTCTCCCACCATCATCATTTCAGGGCGTGTAACTTTAGGAAACCCGGACGATAACTACCATATCGGGGATTTTACGAAGCAGGGTCTTGCTAACATCCAGTGGATGCGAGGACGCCAGAGCATAAAAGGGGGGTTCGAGTTGCTAAACCGGCATGAAGACTCGGAGTCCTTTTACGTCACGGGCGGCTACTTCAGTTTTACCGGTACATTTACGGGATCTCCGGCCGCCGACTTCATGTTGGGAAGAGCAGCATCAAACCTTATCTATAACCCAGCTATTGACACCGAATCAATAACCACACCCACCTCTTACTATTTCCAGGATGACTATCGAATTCGGTCTCGGTTAACCCTGAACCTGGGGATTCGTTATGAGCTGTTCCCGCCCTGGACGAACTTACACGGGTGGAACACGGAATTTCGCCCGGGTGTGCAGTCGACAGTGTACCCACAAGCGCCGACCGGCGAGCTGTTTCGTGGTGACCCTGGTGTAGGACTGGACCCATGGCCGTTTCGCAAGGACAATTGGGCGCCCCGGCTCGGTTTCGCTTGGGACATGTTTGGTAATGGACGCACTGTCCTCAGGGCCGGCTTCGGAATCTTCTACGACTTGCTCAACCCGGATGAGGTTGTCGGGCCAAATAATCAGCCCTACTTCTACCAGAACACGTACAATGCTGTCACCCTGGATGACCCGCTTCAAGGATATCCTGCGATTCCGACCACGCTTAACTTGACAAATCCCACATTCACCATACCGGGCACTATATATTATGACGATCAAAACAACCGTCAACCTTATGTGGAGCACCTTAACATGAACGTGCAGCGACAAGTAACACCGAATTTGATGGTCCAGGTAGCGTATGTAGCTAAGCTAGGTCATCACATGTGGATGGGATATGATACTAATCCGGCAATATATGCGCCAGGCGCTACCGTCGGAAACGAACAATCGCGCCGGATTTACCCACAGTTTGGTGCGAACCATACTGTTTCGACTATAGGCAATTCCAATTACAACAGTCTTCAGATCCAAGTGACAAGGCGGTTCAGTAAAGGATTCTCAGCGGTAGGAGCGTATACATTTTCTAAGTCGATCGACCAGACTTCGCAGACTGCCGATGGTAATGTCGTTCCCTACGTCTTTAATCTCCGATCGGAACGTGCCCTATCGGATTTCAACGCCAAAAACATCGCATCCCTGTCCTTCCTTTATGATATTCCCACAGTGGGGCGATCCAATGCAGCAGCACGAGCCATCATCGGGGGCTGGTCGGCTGATGGGCTGGTGACGCTGAACTCCGGGTACCCGCTAAACATTACAACTGGAGCCGATAATGCTTTAAGCGGAACGCCCAACCAAAGGCCCAATGAAATCGGAAATCCGAACCTGCCTTCCAATCGTGCACGTGGCCAAAGGATTCTCGAGTGGTTTAATCCTGCGGCATTCGCTTACCCGACAGCGGGCACTTATGGAGATGTCGGGCGAAATTTCTTGACAGGGCCCGGAACTGCCGTAACCAACTTCGCTTTCGTCAGGAATTTCAAGCTGCCCGGGGAAGGCAGGCGAGTGCAGTTTCGGTCAGAGTACTTCAATCTTTTCAACAGGGTCAATCTCGGTAACCCAAGCCTAACGGTGTCTTCTGGGGCCCATATGGGCGCGATCACTTCGGCGGGAGAAGCCCGCGTGCTACAGTTCGCCCTCAAGGTCATGTTCTGACCGTCGAGAAGACCGCCGGACGGGGTGTAGTAGACACCGCAGCTCTTGAAGCGACTCAAAGGGACGTGCCATAGCGGGCGGGGGACTAGCACGGTCAGTGCCGCCTGCGAACTTTGTTCCTGCCGTGGCCGCAGTGACAACCGTACCTAAAGGGAGATGGGTTCGAAGCGGTGTAGCGCCCCATTTCGGACTTGCCCTACCTTTCATCGGGAAAGAGGGGTGTCGGGATTCTCGGTTTGGATTGGGGTTGTCCCCTGGGGTGAGACAAACAGTTAAGACACTGTTCGCCGTTCGCTGGAATTGCATTGTACTGCGAACGGGCTTTCTTGCAAAATGGGCGTCGGCTGGCGAAGCGGAGGTAGGCTCTGCGGGAGCGCAACCTGCCGAGGAATAGCCCGCCGGAAACTCATCGTTTCGATGAGCGAGGGCGTGGTCTGCAAGGATCGCGCCCTCATCGAAATGATAGATTTCCCCATGCCTGAAAAAACTCATAAGAGAAGCTGCCGCGCAGCGGCCTCCTTTTGGGTTGGGGCATGCCAGTCGCGCTCGAACTCCGCGGGCGGCAAGTAACCGAGTGCGGAGTGCAGGCGCTTTCGGTTGTAGACTTTTTCCAGGAACACGCGAATGCTGCCGCGAGCCTCGGCGAGATCGCGATATTCGCTGCGGTAAACCTCTTCGTACTTGAGGGTCTTCATAAACGACTCACCCGCCGCATTATCCCAGGGATTACCCTTTCGTGACATACTTATGTGAATACCATGTTGCCCAAGTAGTTGCGTGTACTCTCGACTGGCATATTGCACGCCGCGATCGGAGTGATGTACCAGTCCGGGCTTCGGCCGTCGCTCGCCCAGCGCCATCTGCAGCGCCGTAAGGGTTAGCGCGCCTTCCAGCGTCCGGTCCAGCGCCCCGCCAATCACCCGTCGCGAGAACGCATCCAGCACGACCGCCAAGTAGACGAACTCCAACGCCAGGCGGATGTAAGTGACGTCCGCCACCCAGAGTTGATCGAGGCCCGTCAGCTTCAGCGTCGGGACCAGGTTGGCGTATACGGGAAGTCCCTGAGTGGAGTCGGTGGTCACCACAAACTTCCGCTTGCGCAGGCAGAGCAGATTGTCCTCGCGCATCAGGCGGTAGACGCGTTTGTGATTGACCGCCCAACCGCGTCGTTGCAGCTCCGCCGTCATCCGTGGCCAGCCGTAACTGGGAAACTCCAGCGCCACGCGTTGCAGCGCGTCCCGGAGTTCCAGGTCGGGGTCGGGTCCGGCGGGGCGTGGAGCCCCGCGATAAAACCCTGCCCGACTCACCTTCGCTAACTCGCACCGGCGTTCCACCGTCAAGCCCTGGCCTCCGTCCTTTTGGCTCTGGATCTGCTGGTAGACAGCGGCTTTCCAGCCAGTGCCTGCAGTTTCCGCTGCTCGTCGATGCGCTGCAAGCACCCCTTCAAAAAATCAATCTCCAGCGCCTGCTGACCGATCTTGCGTTCTAATTGCGCGACCCGCTCCGGCTCCGCCCCGCGCCGCCCCGAACCAGGAAAAGCCTTCCCTGGCCCGTGTCGAAATTCCTCCCGCCAACGGTGCAGCACGCCCGGATTCACCTCCAGTGCGCGTGCCAACACGGCCACTGATTCCCCCTGCTGCAGCCGCCGTACCGCCGTGATTTTAAATTCCCGCGTAAACCTCCGTCGAGACAATCCCATGCGCCGCTCCTCCATTCGCTGAGTATTGTCTCTTAACTGGTTGTCTCAAAACTGGGGACAAGTCCAAATCTCTCTTTTCTTTAGCCTAAATCGAAGAGAGATTCCTCGCTTCGCTCGGAACGACAAATCAATTTAAAATTTGGAAATTCACGGGC
>JBEKNU010000202.1:0-14640 GCA_049522495.1 Terriglobia bacterium | reverse complement strand
TATCACCGGCTCGACCACGCTGACGGTGACGACGTCGGTGCTGGTGTCGATTGCGGTGACGCCGGCCAATCCTTCGATTACCGTCGGCAACTCGCAGCAGTTCACGGCCACGGGAACTTACAACAACGGGAGCACGCAGAATCTCACCAGTACGGCAACGTGGATGTCAATGGCTATGGGGGTGGCGACGATCACCTCGGGAGGTCTGGCGACGGGTGTGTCCACGGGCCCCTCGAATATCAGTGCCACGATCGGCAGTGTCACCGGCTCAACCACCCTGACGGTCACAGCGCCCGTGCTGGTGTCGATGGCAGTGACGCCGGCGAATCCTTCGATTACCGTCGGCAACACGCAGCAGTTCACAGCCACAGGAACCTACAACAACGGGAGCACACAGAATCTGACGAGCACGGCGACGTGGAGTTCAACCGCTCAGGGTGTGGCGACGATCACGGCGGGAGGCCTGGCGACGGGAGTAGCTACGGGCGCTTCGAATATCAGCGCGGCGATCGGCAGTATCACCGGCTCGACCACGCTGACGGTGACGACGTATCACCGGCTCGACCACGCTGACGGTGACGACGTCGGTGCTGGTGTCGATTGCGGTGACGCCGGCCAATCCTTCGATTACCGTCGGCAACTCGCAGCAGTTCACGGCCACGGGAACTTACAGCGACACGAGCACGCAGAATCTGACGAGCGCGGTGACTTGGAGCTCATCGGCGCCGGGTGTGGCAGCGATCAGCAATACCTCCCCCTCGCAGGGCTTGGCCACCACCACCGGTGTAGGCGTGACGACGATTGAAGCTGCCTCGGGCGCGATCAGCGGCTCGACCACCTTGACGGTCACCACGGGCTTTGTCTCCACCGGCACCCTGAACACCGCGCGCGACTATCACACGGCGACGCTGCTCAACAACGGCCTGGTGCTGATGGCGGGCGGCTATGGGCCCGGCGGTTTCCTTGCCAGCGCCGAGCTGTACAATTCCGCCACCGGAAGCTTTACCCCCACCGGCAGCCTCAACACGGCGCGCTACGGCCACACGGCGACGCTGCTCACCAACGGCTTGGTGCTCATCGCAGGTGGCGGCAACTCCAGAGGCGGCTTAGCCGCTGCGGAGCTGTACAATCCTGCCACCGGAACCTTTACCCTCACCGGCAACCTCAACGCCGCACGCGAGTTTCACACGGCGACGCTGCTGACCAACGGCATGGTTCTGGTGGCGGGCGGCATAAACTCGAGCGGCAGCGTTTCAACCAGTGCAGAGTTGTACAATCCCGCCACCGGCATTTTCACCACCACCGGCAGCCTGAACATCGCGCGCCAGTCGCCCACGGCGACGCTGCTCAACACCGGCATCGTGCTGGTGGCGGGGGGCTTGGGCACCGGCGGTTACTTAACCAGCGCAGAGCTGTACAATCCCGCCAACGGGACCTTCACGGCGACCGGCAGCCTGAACACCCCGCGCTACTCCCACACGGCGACGCTGCTCAAGACCGGCATGGTGCTGATAGCGGGCGGCCAGAACTCCGGCGCTGCCCTGGCCAGCGCGGAGTTGTACAGCCCCGCCACCGGGACCTTTACCGCCTCTGGCAGCTTGAACACGGCGCGCGCCCAGCAAACGGCAACGCTCCTCAACAACGGCACGGTGCTGATGACGGGCGGCGCGAACTCCAGCGGTTACTTAGGCAGTGCCGAGCTCTACGATCCCGCCGCTGGGACTTTCACCCCTACCGGTAGCCTGAACACCGCGCGCGCCCAGCAGACGGCGACGCTGTTGAACAACGGCATGGTGCTGATGGCGGGCGGCTATAACGACGTTTACGCAGCCAGCGCCGAGCTGTACGAGCCGGCCACCCTCACCCCGCCCAACCTCGTTTCCATCGCGCTCGGTCCAAACATCTCTGCGATTCCTCTCGACACCGCGCAACGCTTCACCGCTATCGGCACGTTCAGCGACAACAGCACCCAGCAGCTTGCTTCGGCAACCTGGAGTTCGTCTAACGCCGCAGCGATCGGCATCACCAATGATGCCAGCAATCTGGGGGCGGCTTATGCCGCGGCGGCCGGGTCGGCCACGGTGAGCGCCTGCGCAGGCGCCGTGTGCGCCTCCACGACCGTGACGGTAGGATCGCCGGCACTGGTTTCCATCGCGGTCACACCGGCCAACGGTGCGGTTCCGGTCGGTTCGTCGTTGCAGTTCTCCGCCACCGGACGGCAGCACCCAGAATTTGACTTCCTTAGTGAACTGGGGCTCGTCGATTCCTTCCGTGGCGACGATCAGTGGGGGAGGACTGGCAAGCGGCCTCACCCTAGGGAGCACGACGGTTTCTGCTGCCTCGGGCGCCGTACAGGCCACGGCCACGCTCACGGTGGTGCCAGCGCTGGTGTCGATTGCAGTGACGCCGGCGAATCCTTCGATTGCCGCGGGGGGCACGCAGCAGTTCACGGCTACGGGGACCTACAGCGACGGGAGCACGCAGAATCTCACGAGCACGGCCACGTGGAGCTCATCGGCGACGGGTGTGGCGACGATCAGCCCAACGGCGCTCGCGAGTGCCCTCGCGCCAGGGCAAACGACGATTGGGGCGGCCTCGGGCGCGGTCAACGGCTCGACAACTTTGACCGTAACCGCGGGCTTTGTGTTTACCGGCAGTCTGCACACCCCGCGCGAGTACCATACGGCGACGCTGCTTAACAACGGCATGGTCCTGATAGCGGGCGGCTATGGCCTCCTCCCTGGTAACACCTACGGCGTATTAGCCAGCGCGGAGCTCTACAACCCCGCCACCGGAACCTTCACCGCTACCGGCAGCATGAACAGTGTGCGCGAGTATCACACGGCCACCCTACTGAACAACGGCATGGTGCTGATGGCGGGCGGCACCAACGGCAACGCCTTAGCCAGCGCGGAGCTGTACAATCCCACCACCGGGACCTTCACCCTCACCGGCAGCCTGAAAACCGCCCGATACAATCATACCGCGACGCTACTGAACAATGGCATGGTGCTGATGGTGGGAGGCTATAATAACTCCAGCGGCACCTTAGCCAGTGCCGAGCTGTTCAATCCCCCCACCGGGACCTTCTCGTACACCACCGGCAGCCTGAACACCGCGCGCCAACTTCACACGGCGACGTTGCTCAACAACGGCATGGTGCTGATTGCGGGCGGCTACAACAACTCCACCGGTTACTTAGCCAGTGGGGAGCTGTACGAACCCGGCACGTTCACGCCGCCCAACCTCGTTTCCGTCGCGCTGGGTCCAAGCAGCCCCACGGTTCCTATCGGCGGCGCGCAGCGCTTCACCGCTACCGGCACCTTCAGCGATAACAGCACGGAGCAGCTTGCTCCGGTAACCTGGAGCTCGTCAAACCCCGCGGTGCTTAGTATCACCGACGATGCCAGCAATCTTGGGTCGGCCTATGGCCTGACTGCTGGCACCGCGACGGTGAGTGCCTGCGCAGGCGCCGTATGTGGCTCGACGGCGGTGACTGTACCGCCGACGCTCCTTTCCATCGCGGTCACACCGGCGAACGGGACCGTTCCGGCCGGATTGTCGCAACAGTTCACCGCCACCGGGAACTACAGCGACGGCAGTACCCAGAATTTGACTGCATCGGTAACCTGGGGTTCGTCGGCTCCTTCCGCAGCAACGATAAATGCGGGAGGACTGGCGAGCGGGCTGATTGTGGGGGGTACCACGATTACCGCTACTTCGGGCGCCGTGCAGGGCACGACGATGCTGACGGTGACGGCGCCGGTGCTGGCGTCGATTGCCGTGACGCCGGCCAATCCTTCGATTACCGTCAGCGGCACCCAGCAGTTCGCGGCCACGGGAACTTACAGCGACGGGAGCACGCAGAATATCACCAGCACAGCAACGTGGATGTCATCGCTCCCGGCGGTGGCGACGATTTCCTCCGGAGGTCTGGCGACGGGTGTGGCCTTGGGGGCTGCCACGATCAGCGCGACGATGAGCAGTATCAGCGGTTCCACCACGCTGACGGTGGCAGCGACGGTGCTTAAGTCGCTTGCGGTGACCCCGGCGAATCCTTCGATTCCTGAGGGGGACACGAAGCAGTTCACGGCTACGGGAACTTACAGCGACGGCAGCACGCGAAATCTGACCAACACGGCGACGTGGAGTTCATCAGCGACGGGTGTGGCGACCATCGCCCCGGGAGGTCTGGCGACGGGCTCCGATGTGGCCACGGGTATCGCGATTATCAAGGCGACGGTGGGCAACCTTAGCGCCTCGACCACGCTGCATGTGACGGCGGCGGCGCTGCTGTCCATTGCGGTGATGCCGGCAAATCCTTCGATCGGGGTGGGGAGCATGCAGCAGTCCACGGCCACAGGGACGCACAGCAACGCGAGCACGCAGAATCTGACGAGCACGGTGACCTGGAGTTCATCGCAGATGGGTGTGGCCACGATCAGCAATACGTCCGGCTCGCAGGGCTTGGCCTCGGCCACCGGTGCAGGCACGACAACGATTGAGGCGGTCTCGGGCGCGATCAACGGTTCCACGACCTTGACCGTCACCACAGGCTTTGTTTTGACCGGCAGCCTAAACACCGCACGTTCCCAGCAAACGGCGACGCTGCTGAACAACGGCATGGTGCTCATGGCAGGGGGCCTAGATATCAACGGAAATACCCTCGCCAGTGCGGAGCTGTACAATCCCGCCACCGGGACCTTCACCCCTACCGGCAGCCTGAACGTCGCCCGCTACGCGCACACGGCGACGCTGCTGAACAACGGTAAGGTGCTGATAGCCGGCGGCATTGGCTCGAGCGCCGCCGAACTAACCAGTGCGGAGCTGTACAATCCCGCCACCGGGACCTTCTCATACCCCACCGGCAGCCTGAACACCGCCCGCGCGTACCACATGGCGACGCTGCTGACCAGCGGCCTGGTGCTGATGGCGGGGGGCGCGGGCTCGAACGGCAACCCCTTATCCACTGCGGAGCTGTACGACCCCACCACGTCCACTTTCATCCTCACCGGCAGCCTGAACACTGCGCGCACCTATCACACGGCAACCCTGCTGGCCAGCGGCGTGGCGCTGATGGCGGGAGGCACGGACTCGAACGGCAACCCGCTATCCAGTGCCGAGCTGTACAATCCCGCCACCGGGACCTTCACCCCCACCGGCAGTTTGAACATCGGGGTCGCCTATCACACGGCGACGCTGCTCAACACCGGCATGGTGCTAATTGCGGGGGGCACGGACTCGAGCGGCGCCTCCACAACCAATGCCGAGCTGTATAGTCCCGCCAGCGGGGAATTCACCTCCACTGGCAGCCTGAACACCGGCCGCGCCTATCACACAGCGACGCTGCTGACGAGCGGCCTGGTGCTGATGGCGGGCGGGATTGACGCGGGCGGGAACATTTCCACCAGCACCGAGCTGTACGATCCTGTGGCCGAGACCTTCACCACTACCGCCAGCCTGAACACCGCGCGCTTCTATCACACGGCAACCCTGCTGAACAACGGTGTGGCACTGATGGCGGGAGGCCTTGGCAACAACGGTACTCTGGCCGGTGCCGAGTTGTACGCACCGGACACCCTCACGCCGCCGAACCTGGAGTCGATTGCCGTCACCCCCGCAACCTCCACCTTCTCCCCGGGCACCACCCAGCAGTTTATCGCCACGGGCACCTTCAGCGACAGCAGCACGCAGCAGCTTGCCGCGGTGGCATGGAGTTCGTCGAGTATCGTTGTAGCCTAGATCGGCAACGATATGAGCAATCCCGGAGTGAGCTTTGCCATCCCACCGGGACCCGTCAATCCCACGGCCGTCACCATTACGGCAACAGCCGGGAACGTCAGCGGCTCGGCCACGCTCACCGTACGCCTGACAGGTTTTGTTGACACCGGCAACCTGAACACCGCGCGCCAGTATCACACGGCGACGTTGTTGAACAACGGCATGGTGCTGATAGCGGGCGGGTGTTGTGCCAACGGCCAGGCCTTATCCAGCGCCGAGCTGTACAATCCAGCTACCGGGGCTTTCACCACTACCGGCAACCTGAGCACCGCGCGCGAGTATCACACGGCGACGCTCCTGAACAACGGCATGGTGCTGATAGCGGGAGGCTATAACTCCAGCGGTTACTTAGCCAGTGCGGAGCTGTATAATCCCACCAGCGGGACCTTCTTGCACACCACCGGCAACCTGAACACCGCGCGCGGGTATCACACGGCGACGCTGCTGAACAACGGCATGGTGCTCTTGGCGGGCGGCACCAACGGCAACGCTTTAGCCACTGCGGAGCTGTACAATCCCACCACCGGGATTTTCACCGCCACCGGCAACCTGAACACCGCGCGCGAGTATCACACGGCGACCCTGCTGAGCAACGGCATGGTGCTGATGGCGGGTGGCTATGGAGTCTATAACCCCAACATCGGCTATTACGAAGCCGGTGCGGAGCTCTACAGTCCCGCCACCGGGGCGTTCACCGTCACCGGTAGCTTGAACAATGCGCGCGGGTATCACACGGCGACCCTGCTGAACAATGGCATGGTGCTGATGGCGGGCGGCTACGGCTACGGCGGTGACGTAGGCAGTGGGGAGCTGTACAATCCCGCCACTGGGACTTTCACCGCTACCGGCAACCTGAACACCGCCCGCTCCTATCACACGGCAACGCTGCTGAACAACGGCATGGTGCTTGTTACCGGCGGCGCTCCCGGTCCGTTGGCCAGTGCGGAGCTGTACTAGCGCCGATCCAACTTATGAGGGCCAAGTATTCGGCTCATCCCTCGCACCGCAGCGGCCCGCGGGCGCGATGGCGCGGATAAGTGTTGTAGCGCGGAGCTTCAGCTCCATCGACTACCCTTGCGCATCAGGCACATTTGCCTAGGGCATAGACGAAGGCGGCAAAATTGTTAGGCGCAATATAATATCCGTGGTTATCTCTCTGCCCCCAGAAGTATTTGCGGTAGCCCATAGATTGTCGCCTTGGTATCTTCTGCTTGCCCTGGCTGTCCTCCTGTCCTCCAACCCGTTGTGGGAAATAGCTCCTGCCCTGTCGCCTTGTGTTTAGCGAAAACCCGAGGGTCAATTGCGATTCTGGTCGGATGATGCACCCGGAACCTATGCTGAGCGGGTACTTCGCCGGATTAGGAATGATAATCGCCCCTTCCCATCGCCTTCTTAATCCCGTGAGTCGGCCACGGAGGGAGCCCCGGCCTTAACGGGCGCTATGGCCCATCCGCCCCAAAGATAGCCGATGGTTCGCGGGGGTCAGTGAACAGAGGAAACTACGGGGGGGCTTTGCCCAAAATGCGGGCTCCGAATTAAAGCACCTACGAGTTTTTCCGCAGACTGTTGAGCTGGGCAGATTTGGGAAGATTGGATTTTCAGGAGGATTGACCAGGGCTACCCCCCTATGGTATGACGCTCGCCATGTTCATATGGTGGATTCTCTTCGGCGTTCCGCTGGTGGCAATCCTGGTTGGGTGGGTGGTGCTGTGCTCAAGGTGGCGATTAGAGACCCACCATCTTCGCGCACTCACCGCAATGGTGATGGCCACAGCCCCGGCTGTACTGGCCAATTGCAGCTACGTATGTGTAGACTTCGTGAGACCCGAACCCAGTTCTGACTACACACTCGAGCGCATTGGACTATTGGTTTCAGCAGTTGCTCTTGTTACTGCTGCGCCATCGGCAAAGTGTGCCCAGCGCTGGATTTCGATTTTGACCGGGTCGGTCTCTGCGTATATGTTCGTGCTCTATTTTCTGGTGGATATTACGGGTTAAGCAGCAGCCATTGAGCCGCCGAAACCACCGATTACGGCCATTGAAAAGCAACGAGAAACCAGCAATGCGTGGGGGCGGTTCGCGAACCGCCCCTTGCTGCCCAATCAAGCAGGCCAAGTTAACACGACGCACGGTACGATGGAATTCCCTGCTCCATCAGTCCACCATCTTGGCAATATGAACATCAAATCCCGTTCCCGGCAGGAGCGAAGTCAGCGCGAAGGCGGTGAAATCGTTGCCCGTGAGCTCGGTGCGCCGAAAAACGCCGGGTTCAGTTTCCTCCGTCTCATGCCGCGCGCCGAAATCCTCCAGAAAGGCCTGGGCTTCTTTCATGTCAGGACGCTCAGAAATCCTACCCTGGGTCAGGGCTTCAGCAGCGTAGGAGCGGATGAGTTTGGGCCAGTATTTTTCCAGCAACGGCGTACTGGCAAAAATATCCGCCCAGATCATGCGCCCGTTCACCGCCACGACCACGCCCACCGCGTTCCGTTCACGCAACTCGCGCATCAGTCCCAGGTAGGATTGCTCAATCGGCACGGCGACGGCATCAACTCGGCGCTTGACCTCGTCGTTGGCCATAACGCCGGCGTAAGAGGACGTTCCTCCGATGGCGCCGGCGGCGGCAGGGCTGGCGGCGGCGGCCAGGGATTGCGCCGTGGAATGGACTTCCGACCATACTTTTTGCTGATCCTGATCGGCCATGGCGCTGCGCCGCACACTAGGCTGCGCCATCTGGGAATGAAAAGAGCCGAAGTCGGATTTGGTGGCCACCCAACGCCCGGGCTCGACGCAAAACACTGCGAGGTCGATGGGGTCGCTCTTGGGCGGAACGATGCGATCCTTGCCCACCACGCGGTCCTGCTTGCCGCCCGTCACAATTTCACCCGCCAGGAGAATCAGGGGGCGGTCTGAGTTGTTTACCAGAACCAGGCGGTTCACCTCTGCGCCGTCGCGGGGAATGTATCCCTGGTGTCCGCGAATGAGCGGCCGCACGCTGCCGGCTTCGCTGACCACCACGTCTCCGGAGCGCACGCCTTCATCAAGGGTCAGGAAACCTCGCGTGTCGTGCGTGCGGTCGGCAACCACGGGGAAGATGGTCAAATTGCCGCGGCTGATGGGTGCAAGCACTTTGTAAGTGGACCCAACCTGGCCCGCCGCCCCAAGGTCCGGCCGCATAGACAGGAGCGCCAGAGATGCCAAAGTTATCATTGAACCCAGGGTTAATATTCGCTTTCCGCTCATCATATCCTCCTTCTTGCATCATCCTCCGAGGGTGCAAGTCCCTTGTCTGTGGAGAGAACGATTCAGGGTATAATTCTTGCATCCAAGTCTCGGGCTCCCCGCTGGGGGTACAGAGAGAAGGATTTTCAGTGGTCAGCGAGCCCGGGCAAAAAGCTTCATAGCTGAATTGGCAAAACGCACAGGTCGAATCGCATGAGCGGTAACCAGGAAACCGCGACCCGCCCGACGAAGATCAACATTCCGGAGTCTCTGTCGGCCCAGTTTTACCGTGAGGCCGGGGCGGAGAAATACGGATTGACGCAGCAGGCATTCGCCTGCGTCCTCGAAGAAGTCGCCAGCAAGTATCTCCCTGGCACGGCCAGCCCCTCGGAAATTTCGGATTTCCTCACCCACCTGCGCGTGGAGGAACTGGCATTGGCTCGTGGCTGCGCCTTGGGCAACGAGACCGCCTGGGAGATTTTCTTGACCCGGTATCGCGAGAAGCTTTTCAACGCGGCGCACTCCATCGTTAAGGGCGATGCGAATGCCCGCGAGCTGGCGGATTCTCTCTATGCTGATCTCTACGGAACGCGCACGGCGGAAGGCCGGCGAATTTCCAAGCTGAACTCATTTACGGGCCGCGGCTCACTGGAGGGCTGGCTGAGGGCCGTCCTGGCGCAGGAATATGTGAACCGCTTTCGCCGCCAACAGCGGTCGGTGAGCCTGGAAGAACAAGCCGAGGCGGGAGTGCAGTTTGAGGCTGAGGCGACTGACCCCACCCAGGCCATTGACGCGCGTTTGCGCGAGGCGACGGATCAAGCGCTCATTTCCCTTTCGGCGGAGGACAAATTCATTTTGGCCAATTATTACCTCGATGGCCGCACGCTGGCGGAAATCGCTCGCCTGCTGGGCGTACACGAATCCACCATCAGCCGTAAGGTGGAAAAGATCACGGCCTGGACGCGCAAGGCCATCATCTCCGGCCTGATGAAACGCGGCATGAGCCGGAATGAAGCGGAACAGACCATGGAGGTCGAGGTCACCGAGATCTCTCTGGACGTTCGCCGCCGATTAATGCAAGAAAAAGGGCAGCAAACCGTTCCATAAGAGAAGTCAGGAGTCAGGAGTTAGGAGTCTGGGAGCAGTAGGCAGTGGCACGAAGTGGTACGACTGCCCATCTGCCCAATCACTTTATGCCCGGATTGCCAAAAATCGCGCTTGCACGGCTGAGGGCAAAGCCTGGCGCGCCGAAGTCTTCCGGCGGCCCTGAGGGGCAGGCTGGATCCCCAAGCGCTCGCCATCCCGACGCTAACCTGCTGGCGGCCTTCGCGGAGAAGACCCTTACGGAGAGGGAACGAACGCGGGTGCTGCATCATCTCGCCACGTGTGCGGACTGCCGCGAGGTTGCAGCTTTCGCGCTGCCTGAGGAAGCTGCGGCGGCCGAGCCTGTCCGGGTGGCAGCAGGGCCGCGGTGGAGTCTCTCGCTCGTTCTTCGCTGGGGTGCGATGGCAGCAGTGTTGGGAACTCTAGCGGTTGTCGTCGTCTTGCACCCCGGCATGTGGAAGGGGCAGCAGGAGATTTCGAAAATAACGCCTCCGCCGGCTCCGGCGGGATACATCACGAGTGCTCCCCAAACCGTCTCCCCGTCGCCGTCAGCCCCACCGCCTTCGGAAACTGCCCGAGCTATGGCGCAAGGGGAACCGCACGCATCCGCCGGCGAGATGGCGGCGAGCCAGAAAGCGTCGGGGCAACGCCAGGATCTGGCCCTGAATGACCACGTCGCGCGCAACAAGGCCAAGCAGCATGTAACCTTGATGGAGGCGGTCAGTCCACCCGCCACGGTAAGAGCTGAGAACAATCCGGCGGCGAACACCGAGCGGGAAGAAAAGAAGGAAGGAAACGCACTCGCCGCAGGAGATCTTCCCGGGGCTCCCGCCCCTTCTGCGCCTGCCGCCGTGACCACGGCTGCATCCGAAGACGCGACAAAAGCGAGCGCTGGGCCGCAGGCTGTTCCGGCAATGATGCGCGCGACAACGCAAAGCGTCGCGGTTACTGGAGGGAGTGCCGGCGGTATCTCGGCGGGGGCCGCCGCTGCAAAATCTCCTCCTCCGGCGCCGTCACGGGCAAGCATGCGAATGACAGCCCAAGCGCCCATGGATAAGGTGCAGGCATTCCGCACGGGAGGCGATTCTGAAGCTGGCCCTCCCGCTGCCCTCTGGAGTGTTGCATCCGATGGCCAAGTGCAACGCTCCACGGACGGTGGGAAGTCCTTTGAGCAAATCCCTGTCGCCAAGGGCATCAAATTCCATTCGATTGCCGCCCTCGGCAACGATGTTTGGACAGGCGGCGCCCGCGGAGCCCTCTTTCATTCCGTCGATGGGGGCGCCACTTGGACACGCGTCGCCCTTAACTTCGGGGGAAAATCAGAAACCATCACGGGCATTCAGTTGCACGACCCGCAGCACCTCACCCTCACCACGGCTTCCGGCTCACAATGGGTCAGCGAAGACGGCGGCCAGCATTGGCAGAAACCCTGAGACCGAAATTCGACAATCGAAAATCGCGACGAACGGGTGTAGCGCGGCCCCCCGTTTTTGGGGTCCGCGGCTCTTCCTTTGGAAAAACCAACACCGACGTGTACGTCGTGCCACGTTAAATTGGCTCACATAACACAGGAAGAACCGCAGACCTCAAAGGCGGAGGTCTGCGCTACACGTGCCTTTTCTTGGCCTTCGGGGGATTTCAGGATGGATTTCTAAGGGAGTGGATTTTCCTGATGAGGTACGGACAGAGGAGAGACTCCGCGCATGCTGCAAGCCAAAATATCCGGGTTGGAAAAAAAGCTATCGCTAGCAAGAAAAGTCCGAGCACACAGGGAATGCCGAATATCCGAAGGTGGGCTAACTTTTTTCTGACCGCAGGATCCAGTGGCGGGTCCGGTCTGAGGATCGAAAGCATGATGGTTTCTTTTCTAACACGCTCGTTTATCAAAGTAAAGTCACGCACGCCCCCCGCATACTCCCGACAAGCGTAGTCGCTAGGCGTATAATACTGGAGGAGAGTCGCGAGGCTGGATATTCGCAACCCGCATCTCGGCGGATTGCGAGTTTCGATTTTCGAATTTCGAGTTTCGCGCCTTTCCGAAGGTCGTGATAGATGGCCACGCTCCAGGATGTTCTTAACGCCAACGTTCGCGAAGGCGAGCTTTACGAAAAGCTCGACCGGGGATTTGTGCGCTGTTTCGCCTGTGGCCATTGCTGCCGCATTCCCGAAGGACAACTGGGCATCTGCAAGGTCCGCTTCAACGAAGGGGGCAAGCTCCAGGTACCCTGGGGTTACGCCGCGGGAGTGCAGTGCGACCCGATCGAAAAGAAGCCTTTCCATCACGCCTACCCCGGCGCGCTGGCTTACAGTTTTGGCATGCTCGGTTGCGACCTGCATTGCGCCTATTGCCAGAACTGGGTCACCTCCCAAGCCCTTCGCGACCCGCACGCGGTCTCGCGGCCGATGCACACCACGCCCGAGGAGCTTGTCCGCGACGCCGTGCAGCAAGGCGCGAAAGTCCTGGTGAGCACTTACAACGAGCCTCTGATCACCAGTGAGTGGGCTGTCGCCGTTTTCAAGGAAGCCAAAGCCGCGGGTCTCGTGACCGGCTACGTCTCGAATGGCAACGGCACGCCGCAAGTGCTCGAATACCTTCGCCCGTGGGTGGATCTCTATAAAGTCGACCTGAAGAGCTTCGACGACCGCCACTACCGCCAGCTCGGTGGACGCATCGAACCCATTCTCCAAACCATTCGCAGCCTGCACGCCATGGGGTTGTGGGTTGAGATCGTCACGCTCATGATTCCGGGCTTCAATGATTCCGACGATGAGCTCAAGCGGCTTACGGAATTTGTAGCAAGCGTTTCCCCCGACATTCCCTGGCACGTCACGGCATTCCACAAGGATTACAAGATGACCGACCCCGCCGACACCCAGCCGCGCGACCTCGCTCGTGCGGCGGCAATCGGCAAAGCGGCCGGACTGCGGTTTATTTACGCGGGGAATCTGCCCGGCCAAGTGGGCGACCTTGAGAACACCCACTGCCCCCAATGCCGCGAATTACTGATTGAAAGATTTGGCTATCACATTTTGGATTATCGCCTGACGCCGAAAGGCACTTGCCCTCAATGCGGCACGGCGATTCCCGGACGTTGGGCCGAAAAGTTCGAAGGCCAAATCGCCGACCTTCCGTACGTGCCACGCTTGCGGAAAAGGCAGAAAGCAGTAGGCAGTAAGCAGTAGGCGGAAGGTTTCGCGCCGAAAACGTTCGTAGGGTAGACAAAGGAGGCGATGATGAAGGGATACGCGTTGGGCAAAGTTCTGGCGCTCTCTTGTGGGTTACTTATTTTTTGGGCATCCACAGGGCTATTTGGAGAGTCGGTTCATGCCGAGCCGGTCGGCGGCAACGAGATCGGCACGCTGGCCAGCCCAGCGAACGTCGCGCAGTACGTTCACGATCGTCTCCAGATCCCCGAAACCGTGACGGTCAGCGCCGAACCCGTAAAACACTCCACCGTGCCCCATTTCTACCAGACTCTGGTGACGGTGAATGATGGCAAACAAACGCGCGCCTTCAATGCGTTCATCACCGACGACGCGCGCTGCTTTGGCCTCGGAGCTGTTTTCGCGCTCAACGGCGTTTCGGAAGCCGACTTAATTCGCTGCGTTCGCCAGGCCGCTTCCCTCCCTGCGGCGGCCAGGATAACGGTGGGGGCATTCTCCAAAACCCGCTTGCAGGGCTTCCTCCGGTCCAAGGTGACCGTCGAGTTGGGAACAAAGGCCGAGACGTGGGAATTATTCGTGACGCAAGACCGGCAAGCGGGAATCCTCGGATTGGTTTTGCCTTTTCGGCGCGATTTTGTTGAGCAACTTATCGACACCAAGAACCAACCCAGCGTCGGCGCTGCTCAGGCGCCGGTGACCATCGTCGAGTATGCCGATTTGGAGTGCCCGCGTTGCGCAGTGGTCCAGAAGTTCCTTGAGACCGAATTCCTGCCGAAGTACAGCTCGATGGTTCGGATGGTCTTTAAGGAATTTCCACTTCCCTTTCACGCGTGGTCAAAAACTGCCGCGCTGGCGAATGAGTGCGCGTACCAAATTGATCCATCAATGTTCTTAGGATATCGATCGATGATCTTCGGAACTCAGGCCACAATCAACCCCGGTAACGTGCGCGACCGATTGTTAAGTTTGGGAGAAGACGCAGGGCTCAATCGAGTCAGGCTATCTTCGTGCCTCGACTCTGAAGCATCGCGGGGGCGGATCAATGCCTCCCGTGCGGAAGCCGAAACTCTGGGAATAAACGGCACACCGACCTTTGCGATTAACGGCAGAGTGGTCGTGGACATGGCCTCGCCCGCCGCATTCTATAAGATGGTAGACGAAGCGCTGGCGGCAGCAAGGAAATAGTACGTCTTGAGTTAGAAGTTCGTAATTTAATTCCACCTGTAAGTCTCTGCCTACTGCCTTCTGCCTAGTACTACTACGTTAAGTTATTGACCTCCCGCAGGAGAGGTGGTAAGCTCCGGTCCATGACCGAGAGCGAAATCGAGAAATGCCGAAAGCGCTTGGAACAATTCTTGGCCGACCTGCTGG
>JBEKNU010000201.1:0-14098 GCA_049522495.1 Terriglobia bacterium | reverse complement strand
ATGCTGGCAGCGCGCGAGAAGAAGCTACCGGAAGCCGACATCCAGAAAATCATCGACGACAACCCGTGCATTCCCGACCGTCACACCGACAGAGGCAAGACGCGCTTGCGCAATCTGGCCGCTGGCCGGGGAACGACGTTCACCGAAGAGGCCGACCGCGAGTTTCTGGAAGAAGGCTCGCTGTTGTATCCCCACGTGGAAGTGCAAGGAAACCAGTGGGGGCGGCTCGTGGGCCAGATGTACCACTACGATTATGAGCGCAATCTGCGTGGATTCCAGCCGGGTGAGGAGAAGCCGAAGCCTCTCAGCCCGGAAGAAACCGAGATCGTAGCGGAACTGGACAGCGCAGGCGAGTTCGCTTCCGGCGATTCCAGCGAAGCAGCCAGCAAAGGGGGCCGAGGATGACCGACCCCTGATCGCAGAAGTAAGGATCTGTGCTTGAGCCTCGAACTGAACGACGCAACCGGCGAGTGCGCCATGCGGTCAGGTTCAGTGAAGGAGAAGCGAGGGCGCGTATCTGTAGTGGCATCGTGGAGGGGCAACATTGGGATTGCCCCACCCCACCTGAACATAAGGTAGTTGCAGCCCGGCCGGTGCGTAGTTTGCATATGCCATGGAAAAGATATGGAGGAGAAAAATGAACCAAGCAGAAGAAGAATTCATCCAGATGGTTCAAAATGACTATAGTGGACATGTGAAGATAGAGGTTCTTTTTGATGTCAGGAACGAAAAGCGGCTGGTTTTTTTGGAAGGCCGTTGTGCGATGTCAATTAAGTTGCTGCTGGGGAAACCGAAGATTATAGGTCCGAGCCTCATATACCCTGTTGAATTGCCCGCATTCTGGATTTACGATGCCGACCATGATGGGAAGATGTCCGAAGACGCCGCGACAGGATTTATGCTGCGGCGGGCGTTGGAGCGAACATACCCAGGCGCAACCGCGCTTCTTGGGTTCGAAAGAGTGCGGCCTGGTGTTTAATACCAGACCCACCCACCGTGTGGCGCTGGTGGAAAAATGCTGTATTGAGAGGGTCATTGAGCGCCGGTTGGCCAAGCCCCGCAAAGCGTAGCTGCGATCCCCGCTCGCGCAACAGCAGCGCCATCTTTGAGGCGATCTCGCAACGCGTTTCCCATCCTCTGCAGATGCGTAATCCGGTGGAACTCGCTCGTTCCGCCCCGGGCAGGCCCGGGATAGGCTGCCTGACACCTTTCCCCTCCCTCGGTGTCTGTCCCCTCGTTTCGCCGCTGCTCCAGGGACTGAGGGATGAAGGCCCCGGCTGCACCTCGCCTAGGGCTTCTTCGCCGGCTTGAGGCTTCTCTGTCCAAAGTACACCGCGGAGACTTCTGAACGGCGGATGAACATTGCCTTGTCCCCGCCCATGGATGGAAGGATCACGTAGTACCCCTCCGAAGTCTGGTCCAGGAGCTTGACGTTGACGATTGTCGAGTCGGTCCACACCGCCGGTCTATCGAGATAGAGTACTGCAGGCATTGGGGCACCACCACCAAACTTCTGTTCAATCTTGCTGTAGACAAAAAACGTGTAGTAGGAAATCAGAAGAACCGCTACGAGCCAGTTCCCCCAGTGCAACACTTTGGGGACGGGATCGCTGGCCCCACTCACGATTAAGGCCACTGCGCCCGCTGCAAAGTACCAAAGGGATAAGCGGTACGTCTGCCACGACGCCTCGCTCCTGTCGAGCCCGATTAGAATCAAGAGGAGTACCCAGCTAGAAATGATGAGCAAAACGCAAGCACCTGGCTTCTTGTCGATGTATCGATAGATTGCGCCAAACGAGGCCATGTAGAAGGCTAGCGCTGCAGCCCCGTAATAATCTAGCCATTCAGACGATGGCTCCCCGGCCGCCGTCGGGCTTATAAGCAGAAATCGCGAAAAATATGCCATGACAATCGCGGTGAATATGAACGCAGACAGGCGGGCCCATTTTCGCGCTGCCTCCACCATTGGGTTTTGAGATCCTGTGGAGGTAGGAATGGGCACGAACTGGGTGAACCCAAAATGGGAAGCGGCTGCTGGTAGGGCACTCAGGCAAGCGAACATGAAGCCCGTAAAGAAGATTCTCGCGCGAATCGGGTTAAACTCTGTGAAACCGAACTGCGCCTCGTACGCAGATACGATTATGAACCCAACTCCGTATGTCAGGGCCAGGGCCGTCGCCGTGGTGCGGGAAATAGCGTCGATTCCCCACTTAGGAGCCGGGGCCTGCGCAGTGGGTTTGTCGCTTGTTTCGGCCATGCGTTCAGACCACATCGCTCTGGCTTAGTGCCGGGCGGAGATACAGTCGGCCCTGACACTACCATGAAACGGGATCCGTTGCTACCCCGGGTGGCCCAGACGTGGCCCCCATGTCGGCATCCCGATCTGTTGCATCGCCGTCTCGCGCGCCCGGCGTTCCCCGCACCCGCCCAATGCCGGAGAGGACGACGAGCTGGGAACTCAGCAGTGCGTCATACCTAACCCTCGCCGCGCCATTCAATGGAGGACGAATGGCGAGACGAGAATATCAGAATCCAAAGGTGAAACGACAGGACGGGCCGAGGCCCCATTGGGTTATACGGTATCGAGTTTGGGTTTTTGTGGACAAGAACGAGAAGAAGCGGAAGGAAAAGCGAGAGGTCCTCGGCTACTGCGATGAAATGACGAAGAGGGAAGCGGAGCGGCTTAAGGATGAGAGAATGCGCAAAGTCAACCGCCAAGTCTACGCTATCGAAAGCCACATTCCGTTTGAAAGCTTCGTGGAAAAGTATAGAGAGAATCACTTCCCAACGCTTGCGTCGTCAACAAGGGAGAAGTACGGGTGCAACCTCGACAACCACATCCTCCCGTACTTTGTCGGCAAAAGACTTTCAGAATCTGACACAGAAAGCATCCAGAGATTTTTGAATTGCAAGAACGAGGAGGTTGAATGGTGGACACTTAACGACTTAAGGAACCTGCTGTCGGGTATCTTCACAAAGGCAGCCGACTGGGGATACTGGGACTTGGCAATTCCAAATCCAGTGTCAAGGACATCAATCGGGCGGAAACATTGGAAGAGAGCCCGCCGAATCCTGACTGACGGTGAATTTCGGCGGCTTCTGATGGCGCTCCCAGCGCTGATCCAGTTGATGATCATGACGGCGGTCTCAACCGGATTGCGAGTCTCAGAACTGCTTGGGCTTAAGTGGCGTGCTGTTGACCTCGTCCGTGGTTGGATCAGCGTGACAGAGCGCTACTATCGCGGCAATACTGACGTGCCGAAAAGCCTAGACGCGGAGCGGAATCTTCCCCTTGCCGAACTGGTCGAAGCCTATCGTCGGCTCAAGCCGCTGGATGCGAAGCCGGAGGACTACATTTTTGGGGAGGGCGGCGAACCTTTAGACGACCGCGACATTCTCAAGAATTATATCCGTCCGGCAGCCGAGCGGCTGGGACTCTACTTCCCAGGCTTTGGCTGGCACTCTTTTCGTCGGCAGAACATCACTCGAATCCAGGATGAGGGCGCGAACACGATCGACGCACAGGTGCAGGCAGGCCACTCGCGCCCCAGCATGACCCTGGAGTATACCATCGTCACAGTGAAGAAGCGTCTGCGCGCAGTTAAGCGGCTTCAGAAAAAATTGCTTCCGAAGAGCGCGGACTGGTCGCCCGACGGAGGATTTGCGGGAATTGTGCGGGATGTTTGAGACGATCAAATGCGGCAAGTTGTTGAAAGATATGGTAGGCCCGTGGGGACTCGAACCCCAGACCTCTACCGTGTCAAGGTAGCGCTCTAACCGGGCTGAGCTACGGGCCTGCGCAAAAACTGCGGAAGACCTTTCCAACCTATCGCAGTTCCCAAAACCTGTCAACGCGGGTTTGCCTCATCAGCATAATTGCATTGGAAGGAAAAATTGGGGTACGATGCCCGGTCAGGCTGATTTTGGGGGAAGATGTGGGGCGGGTTTCGGGGCGGAGTCCCACGCTGGGCATTCAGATCCATCTCAATCATGACGTGCACAAGGAGAATGGGACGAGCATGGTCAAACCTCTTGAATACTTGACCTATCGTGGCGGGCCCGGACACTGGTCCTGGCTCTTGCACCGGTTGTCAGGAATTGGCGTCTTTCTATTCTTGTTAATCCACATCGTGGATATTTCCTTGATCGGATGGGGCGCAAAAGTCTTCAACCGGCTCTTGTTTCTCTATCGCTACCCTGCGTTTCGCGTAGGCGAAGTGGGATTGGTGGCGGCGGTTTTGTACCACGCCCTCAATGGCATCCGAATCTGTGTCATCGACTTCTGGCCCGAGACCATGGCTTTCCACCGCAAGCTCAGCTACGCGGTGGGCATCGCCTTTACCATTATTTATATTCCGACGGCCATCTATATGTTGAGCTTCATTGTGAAGTAGGGGGTAGCGATGAGTGGATTAGGAAAACCTAGACCGGAGAGCGGACTGGAGCTCTACGCCTGGATTTTCATGCGGATCTCAGGCCTCGCCTTGCTTTTCCTGGCGCTGGGCCATCTGCTGATCATGCACATTATCCATAACGTCGATCATATCGATTTCCAATTCATTGCGGCACGTTACGCCACGCCCTTCTGGCGGACCTACGACCTGGTCATGTTATGGTTCGCCATGATTCACGGTGTGAATGGCATTCGCACGGTGCTGATGGATTACATTAACCCGCCCGGCTGGCGCACGGTTTCGCTGGCTTCGCTATTCGTCGTGGGATTTGTTCTCCTGACCCTGGGATCGCTCGCCATTTTGACGTTTCAGCCGCCCATGGTGCGGTGAGTGGGGCGGAGAGGCGGGGGCGAGCGGCGCCCGCCGCAGGGCCGAACGAGCTGAGGTCCTGCAATTGACGACTGACAACTTTTTCTGAGGCTTGGTGACATGGTTCAACGGCATGACGCAGTGGTAGTGGGAGCGGGAGGCGCCGGCCTGATGGCCGCGCTGCAACTGGCCGGGTACGGAAAGGTCGCGGTGCTGAGCAAACTCTATCCCACTCGCTCGCACACGGGAACGGCGCAGGGCGGTATTGGCGCCGCACTCGGCAATATGGAAGAAGACCATTGGGAATGGCACATGTTCGACACGATCAAGGGCAGCGACTACCTGGCTGACCAGGACGCGGTCGAAATCCTCTGCCGGGAAGCGGTCGAGACCGTTTACGATCTCGAACACTGGGGCCTGCCCTTCAGCCGCACCCCGGATGGAAAAATCGCCCAACGGCCTTTCGGCG
Source organism: Terriglobia bacterium (assembly GCA_049522495.1). Taxonomy (GTDB): domain Bacteria; phylum Acidobacteriota; class Terriglobia; order UBA7540; family UBA7540; genus Bog-366. Next base: position 8,866 of record JBEKNU010000201.1, on the reverse strand, counting down.
GGCACACCAAGGAGTTCGGCAAGGCGCCGGTGCGCCGGTCCTGCTACGCTGCGGACCGCACCGGGCACATGATCCTCCAAACCTGCTACCAGCAGTGCATCAAGAACGGCGTCCACTTTTACAACGAGTATCACGTCCTCGACCTGCTGATTGAGCAGGGGCGCTGCGCGGGGGTGGTGGCGCTGTGCCTGGCCACGGGAGAAATTCACACCTTCCATGCCAAGGCCGTCCTCTTCGCCACGGGGGGCTGCGGCAAGATGTTTCGCGTCAGTTCCAATGCGCACTCGCTGACCGGGGACGGCATGGCGGTAGTCTATCGCCGCGGGATTCCCCTGGAGGACATGGAATTTTTCCAGTTCCATCCCACGGGCATTTACAAGATGGGGATACTCTTGAGCGAGGCGGCGCGCGGTGAGGGCGCCATTCTGCGCAACAATAAGAACGAACGTTTTATGGAGCGCTATGCGCCCACGCTGCTCGACCTGGCACCGCGCGACATGGTTTCACGCGCGATTTACCAGGAGATTCGCGAAGGACGGGGCATCGACGGCAAGAATTACGTTTACCTCGACATGACCCACCTGGGCAAGGAGGTCCTGGATAAAAAGCTCCCGGACATTACCGAATTTGTCAGGACCTATCTGGGCATCGAGCCGCTCACCCAACCGGTTCCCATCCAACCCACCGCCCACTACGCGATGGGCGGGATTCCCACCGACATTGATGGACGCGTGGTGATCGATGACAAGAACACGGAGCTGCCGGGACTTTACGCGGCGGGCGAAGTGGCCTGTGTCTCCGTGCATGGCGCGAACCGCCTGGGAACCAATTCGCTGGTCGATATTCTGGTCTTCGGCCGCCGCAGCGGGCGCCACGCGGCAAATTTCATTACGGAAACCGAATGGGTTCGCTTGCCGGCCAAGCCCGACGAACCGGCGCGCGCCATGGTGAGCCAGGTGCTCAATTCCACCGGCCAGGAACGCGCGGCCGATATCCGCGACGTGCTCCAGGACGAAATGATGGACAAGGCTTCGGTCTTCCGAGATGCTCCGGGCCTTACTGCCATGCGGGAGAAGCTGCGCGAGTTGCGCGACCGCTACCGCCGGGTAAAGTCGGAGGATCGCGGGATGCGCTATAACACCGAGTTGCTGGAGGTGATCGAACTCGGCTGCCTGTTGGATCTCGCCGATGTCCTGGTGGAAAGCGCTCTGGCCCGCCAGGAGAGCCGCGGCGGCCATAGCCGGGAAGATTTTCCCAAACGGGATGACGCCAATTGGCTGAAACACACGCTGGCATATCAATCGCCTAAGGGAGTTGAACTCAAGTTCAAGCCCGTGGTCATCACCAAGTTTCAGCCCATGGAGAGGAAATATTGAATCATTGACTCATTGATTCATTTAGCCATTGAGTGAATTGATTCTCCAATGGATCAATCACTCAATGAACCAATGATTCAATCGGAGGCAGTTCACCATGCAGGTCACTTTAAAGATCAAGCGCTTCAATCCCGAAAAGGATAAAGATTCCTGGTGGGGTGAATACAAGATTGATGCCGAGCCCACTGACCGGTTGCTCGACGCCTTGAATTATGTGAAATGGTACAAGGACGGCACCCTCACCTATCGACGGTCGTGCGCCCACGGAGTTTGTGGCTCCGACGCGATGCAAATCAATGGCCGGAATGCCCTGGCGTGTAAACTGCTGCTCAGCAGCTTGGGCAAGACGATTACCATTGAACCGATGCGTGGGTACAAGGTCATTAAAGATCTGCTTGTGGATATGGACGCTTTCCTCGAGAAGTATCGCAGCGTAAAGCCCTACCTCATCACGCACGGGCCCGACCCGGAGAAGGAACGCTTGCAGTCGCCCGAGGACCGCGAGAAATTTGATGACACCACCAAGTGCATCCTCTGCGGGGCTTGCACGTCAGGATGCCCCTCATTTTGGGCAGACGGCGATTACATTGGGCCGGCGGCGATCGTGAACGCTCATCGCTTCCTCTTCGATTCCCGCGACGAGGGTGGCGAGGAGCGCATGGAACTTCTGAATACGCTTGAGGGTGTATGGCGTTGCCGCACAATTTTCAACTGTGTGGAAGCTTGCCCGCGCGACATCAACGTGACGCGCGCCATTGGCGAGGTGAAGAAAGCGCTGTTGTATCGGAAGGTATAGGAGACAGGTTGAGCAGAGTAGCGGCGCTACAAAAGCAAGTCAAAAGGCAAAAAGCAAAAGTCAAAAGGCAAAAGTTAAAGGCAGTATGCCAGCAAATATCCTTGCCAGGAAAACTAGAGGTACGACCCCCATTAAAGGGTCCTGCGCTCTGGGCGTAAGTCTCCACTCGTGAATCCAAAACCAAAACTAAGGATTTTCCCTCCCTCGCCCCCTTGGGGCAGAGCGGGGACCGCAGGTCAGAGGGTGCCCCACGTGTTGCGGGTGGGGGTGAGGAAGCTCTAGAAGCCCGCGGGTAGCCCTCGTCCGCAGAACGCTTTCACTTTTGCCTTTTGACTTTTGCGTTTTGCCTTTTGACTTTCTTTTTCCGGCTGCGCTGCGTTACGTGCTGTTCCCTATTGCCTGCCCCCTGTAACCTACTTGAGATGCTGATCCAGAAAGGCCACGGTGCGTTGCCACGCATCCTCGGCGGCGCCTTCGCGATAACCCAATTTGATGTCCGAGTTTTCAAAGGCATGGCCGGCGCCCGGGTAAACCTTTACGTCGATTGATTTGTGGGCGCTATTCATGGCGCTTTCGAAAGCCTCCACATCGCTCGCCGGGATGCTGCGATCGTCCGCGCCGAAAATTGCCAACACCGGCGCGTGAATCTTCTGGATGTCAGCCGGATCCGTGGGCATCAAGCCGTAATTCATCACGCAGGCGCCCATAAAGGGATCATTTACAGCCAGCAGCAGAGACCACTTGCCTCCCACCGACCACCCGATGGAGCCCATCTTCTCTTTATTCACGTCCGGGCGCGCAGCAAGGAAGTGGATTGCAGCCTCCATGTCGCGCAGGGCGCGGTCCTGGGGAGTGCCGACCATCAACTCGTAGGCAAGTGAGGGATCGTAAACCACCTGACCGCGGTAGAGATCCACGGCCAGGGCCACGTACCCTTGTTCCGCCAGCTTCCGAGTCTGCCCCTTGACCCAACTCGTCAGACCCCAATCCTCATGGATGACCACGAGGGCGGCGTGTTTGCCGGGGGATTCCGGCACTGCCAGATATCCCGCAATCGTCTCGGAGCCGCTCGGAAAGGTAACATCCTGGGTTTTAATCGGCGCCGCGAAAGCGGTGGCGGCGACCGCGAATAACATCCAAGCCGCCAATATAGCGATACGGGGCATTCCCGTCCTCCCTGAAGATGTTGTCCATCGGGTAGAACCCGACGGCGACATTATACTTGAGGGCGCGGAGCCTTTGCTGCGCTTTCCTTAGCCCGCGTAGCGGGCGTCATCATTTAGCCCATAGCGCCAGCCGTGGGATTGCGCAGTGCAGGAAGCGCGTGAGCCACGGTAGTGGCGACATCAGCATCCCACTCGCTCCACCGGGCTGATGTTGCCCCTGACGGGGCTTGAGAAGTCGTTCCAGCCCCCGTTTTCCCACGGCTGTCGCCGCTGACGCGGCTTGGGATGATGCTGACGCCCGCGCATTCTCTCGCACAAAACATTCCGGCTTAAAGCCTTCCGGGGTCAAAATTGTTCTTGACAGGGGAGTAGCGTATCCGCTATAAAAAAGTATATTTATACAGAGGCTGTATAAATATTCCTTAAGGAAATGGGAGGTAGAGGAATCCCTTGAACACGGCGGTCGAGACAAGCGCTTCGCAGGGGGCCGGGGCGGATTCGCCCACGCCTGCAGTGGTTCACGCCGCGGTGATCGGCGCCACGGGCTATGCGGGGTGCGAACTCCTGACCATCCTCGCCCGCCATCCCGCCGCTTCCGTAACCTGCCTGATGTCGTCCGGCAGGGACGGCAAGCCGGCGTTTGCGATTGAAAACTCCCATCCCAAGCTGCGCGGACGCTTCTCCGTCCTCTGCGAACCCCTGGATGTCGAGCAGGTCGTGAGCTCGGGGTCCGACGTGGTTTTTCTTGCCACGCCGCACGAAACCTCACACCAGATCGTGCCACGCCTCCTGGAGAGCGGCTTGCGCGTGGTGGACCTCAGCGGAGCCTTCCGGTTGAAAGACCCGGCAGCCTACGCGCAGTGGTACGATTTTGATCACCACGCCACGGAGGCCTTGGCCGAGGCGGTTTACGGCATTCCGGAACTTGATGCGCCCGCCATCGCCAAGGCGCGGCTGGTTTCGAATCCCGGTTGCTACCCGACCTCCGTGATCCTGGCGCTTGCTCCGTTACTTAAGGCGGGCTGGGTGAACGTGGGCGCGGGTGTTATCGCCGATTCGAAGTCGGGCGTTACCGGAGCCGGCCGCAAGCCCAGTGAGAAGTTGCATTTTCCCGAGGTCAACGAAAACCTGCGCGCTTACGGCCTGTTCCGTCACCGCCATCTGCCGGAAATGCTCCAGGAGCTTGCTCTTTCGCCCAAGGATTTCATTTTTACGCCCCATCTCTTGCCCATCACGCGGGGCATCCTGACGACGATTTATTTGCGTCTCGAGCCGCAGCGCGAGCCGAGCGAGATCCAAATGCTCTTCAAGGATTCTTACGCCGCGGCGCCCATGGTGCGCATTTATCCGGCGGGAACCTTGCCGGAGATTCTGGGCGTAGCGAACACGCAATTTGCTGACATCGGCTTTGCCCTCGACGCGCCCACGGGGCGGCTCATCCTGGTCTCCACTCTCGATAACCTGGGCAAGGGGGCGGCGGGTCAGGCGGTTCAGAACATGAACGTGATGTTTGGCTTTCCACAAGAAACCGGTTTGCTCTGAAATTCGAGATTCCGGATTCAGGATTTCAGATTCCGGAATGCGGATTGCAGATTCGAGATTTGAAAATGAAGTTAGTCATCAAAATCGGCGGGCACGGTGCGGAAGACCCGAAAGGCCGCAAGGACTTGGCGCGGCAAATCGCGGCGATTCACCGGGCCGGCCATTCCGTGGTGGTGGTGCATGGCGGGGGCAAAGTGCTGACGCACACCCTCGAACGCCTGGGCATGGCGACGGAGTTTCACCAGGGCTTGCGTGTAACCGATGCCGCCACCCGCGACGTGGCCATGATGGTGCTGGCGGGCCTGGTGAACAAGCAGTGGGTTGCGGAACTTGAAACCCTGGGGCAGCCCGCGCTGGGCCTTTGCGGAGGCGACGGCAGCCTGGTGCGCGCACGCAAACTAACGGTGGGCACGAATGGCAGCAAGAGGGACTTGGGCTTCGTCGGCCGGCCGCACAAAATCAAGACCACGGTGCTGGATCTTGCCCTGCGCGGCGGCTTGATCCCCGTCGTAGCCAGCCTGGGCGTAAACGCACGCGGCGAGTTTCTGAATATCAATGCCGATGACCTGGCAGCGGCGCTGGCCGTGGCGCTCGGCGCTGACCGCCTGCTCTATCTCACCGAATCCGGTGGAGTGTGGGACGCCGAAAAGAACCTGCTGCCGGTAGTTCGGCTCGGAGACATCCGCCGCTTGATTAGCCAAGGGGTGGTTCGGAACGGCATGATTCCGAAGCTGCTCTCTTGCGCGCGAACGCTGCGCCATAAGGTGGGCGAGGTGGACATCCTCTCGACTACGGCTCCCAACGCCCTGCTCCGCGCGATCGAAAAGGGGAAAACCGCCGGAACTCGGATTGTGAAAAACTCATGAACCTCGACCAGATTGCTGAACTCGAAAAGCACGTTTTGATTCCCACTTACGATCGGATGCCGATCCTCGCCGTGCGCGGTGAGGGGTGTTACATCTACGACGAGACAGGAAAAAAGTACCTGGATTTCCTCGGCGGCCTGGCGGTCAATTCGCTGGGTTATAACTGCCCGGAAATTATGGCCACGCTCCGCGATGGTGCGGAAACCCTTCTGCACGTTTCCAACCTTCTTTACCACCCGTACCAAGCGCCGCTGGCGGAGAAGTTAACGCGGCTCTCCGGCATGGATCGCGCGTTCTTCGCCAACTCCGGCACGGAAGCCGTTGAGGGGGCAATGAAGCTGGCGCGTGCCTACGCGCGCAAACACGCGGCGCCGGGGCCCTTCGAGCGCTTTGAGGTTCTGGCGCTCGAAAACTCCTTTCATGGACGCACGTTTGGCGCGCTCTCAGCCACCTGGCCGAAGAAGTATCGCGAGCCTTTTGAGCCCCTGCCGCCGGGAGTCCGCTTCGTCCGCCTGAACGACACGGCGCACTTGCGCGAAAGCTTCACTCCCCGGGTGGCGGCGGTGATGGTGGAAGTGATTCAGGGAGAAGGCGGCATTGTGGAGATTCGCGAAGATTTCCTGAAAGCTGCGGCCGAACTCTGCCATACACATGGAGCGTTGTTGATCTGCGATGAGATCCAGTGCGGGTTGGGGCGCACGGGGCGAATGTTTGCCTTCACAAAATTCGGCTTGCAGCCCGACATCGTGGTCGTGGCCAAACCGCTGGCCGCGGGCCTGCCGCTGGCCGCCATCCTGGCACGCGAGGAAGTTGCACAGGCGTTCTCCCCCGGCATGCATGGGACCACGTTCGGGGGCGGACCATTGCAATGCCGCGTGGCGCTGAAAGTGCTGGAGATTCTCGAACGCCCCGGCTTCCTCGCCCACGTGAACGAGGTGGGAGCTTATTTCCGCCAAAAGCTGGAAAAGCTGCGCGCTGACCTTCCCGTGATTCAGGAAGTCCGCGGCGACGGGCTGATGATGGCCGTGGAATTAACGACCTCCGGAAAGTCCGTGGTGCGGCAGGCGCTGGAAGCCGGCCTGCTGATGAATTGCACGCAGGAGAAAGTGCTGCGCTTCCTGCCGCCTTTGATTATCGAAAAGCAGCACGTTGACGAAGCGATAGGGATTCTAAGGCCAATCCTGGCAGCGCTTGAGCCGGCGGCCGGGATGAAGGGGGTAAACGCATGATGGCGGTGATGACGACAACGATCAAGAAAGCGGAAACTTTAAGTGTTCGGGATCTCCTGGCTGACCAGGACCTGACCCACAATGACTTGAAGCTCCTTTTCGATCTCTCGGAGCGGGTCAAGGCGAGGCCCGGAGAGTATGCGCACGCGTTACGCGGCAAGCAACTGGCGATGATCTTTGAGAAGGCCTCGCTGCGGACCCGCACCACCTTTGAAGTCGGCATGACCAGCCTGGGCGGTTTTGCCGTGTACTTGGAACACACCAAGCCCCGCCTCGGCGAGCGCGAAGCCATTAAGGACATCGCCCGCAACCTCGAGCGTTGGGTGCATGGCATCGTGGCCCGGACCTTCGCCCACGAATCTGTTCTGGAGTTGGCTGCTAACGCCACCATCCCCGTGATCAATGCGTTGACCGACCTCTTTCATCCTTGCCAGGCGCTGGCGGATTTCTTTACCCTGCACGAAAAGTTTGGTGACCTGAAGGGATTGAAGATGGCCTTCGTCGGCGACGGCAACAATGTGTGCCACTCGCTGATGATTCTGGGGGCAAAGCTCGGAGCGTCGGTTCGCGTCGCGACGCCGCCGGGTTACGAGCCCAAGCCGGCGGTGCTGGAAACTGCGCGCGCCTTCGCGGCCGAGAGCGGCTCGACCGTCAAGGCTTCCCATGATCCGATTCACGCGGTGACGGGGGCTCACGCCGTTTATACGGATGTTTGGACTAGCATGGGCCAGGAACACGCCGCGCATTTGCGCAACCAGGTCTTTGCGCCGTACCGTGTGACCAAAGACCTGATGGCGGTGGCTGACGCCGGGGCGGTGTTTATGCACTGCCTTCCGGCTCACCGCGGCCAGGAGGTTACAGACGAGGTTATCGATTCGCCCCAATCTGTGGTGTATGACCAAGCGGAGAACCGGCTGCACGCGCAAAAGGCGCTCATGATTCTGCTGATGCAGGATGCGCACGCGTAGTTAGGGGCTGGGGATTAGGGGTTAGGGATTAAGGACTAGGGACCAGGGATTAGGAGTTTGTGGGGAGTGGGGAATTGCGGTGTTCCTTTACGCCCTAATCCCTAGCCCCTAATCCCCAGAACGAGGTAACGCAGTTGACGATCCGTAAAGCCAAGCTGAATGATGTGCCGGAAATCCACCGGCTGATTAGCCACTATGCCGGCGAGCGCATCATGCTGCCGCGCACGCTGACCGACATTTACGAAAACGTGGGGGAGTTTACGGTGGCCGAGGACGAGGGCAAACTGGTGGGCTGTGGGGCGCTGAAACTCTACAGCCAGGAGCTAGCGGAAATCCGCTCCCTGTGCATCGATGAAACGCTGAAGTCCCAAGGCATCGGAAGGGAGGTGACGGAAGAGCTCGTTAACGAGGCCGAAGCCATTGGCCTGAAGACCGTTTTCGCCCTCACCGTCGCGCCCACATTTTTTGAGAAGGTAGGATTTCACCCAAGCCCCCGGGAGAGATTTCCCGCCAAAGTCTGGCATGATTGCCTGCGTTGCGAGCGATACACTTGTTGCGACGAGAAGGCGGTGACCCTGGAACTCGCTGACCGGCCCACGAGGGTGGGGGAGTTCGCCGCCGAGGCGGCGGAAGTCTAAAGCTGAACTGCACCGGCGTTAGGCCTTTGAATCCACTGTAAACAACTTTAAATGCTTGTCAATCCCTTTAGCGGCAACCGGGGCGAGCGCCCGCCGTTTGCTCCCGATGCGCCGTAAGTGCGTTCGGAAATCAGGATGCGTGTGGCGGCGATCCCCGGCCCTGGCGGGTGCCGTTACGGCCCAGGCTTCCCGCAAGGTCCGATGGGATTGAAAAAGACCCCTCACCCGCCGCCTTGCGGTCCCCCCTCTCCCCAAGGGAGAGGGCAGTGATATCGATTTTTATCC
>JBEKNU010000200.1:0-14102 GCA_049522495.1 Terriglobia bacterium | reverse complement strand
GGCCATCAAGCTGGTGAGAAAATACTCCCGCAGATAGTGCTTTTCGAGCGGCGTCCAGACGAAGACATAGCGGCAGTAAACGCCGAGAATCACAAACGCCAAAGCTACCACCAGCGCCGTAATGGAACAAACAGGTGCGCTGCTCGGCCACCCCTTGCTCTCTTTCCGTCCCCACACTTGATTCATTTTTTGCCTCCTTGACTCAGGGATTTTTCTGTCTCCTGGATTCTTAGAATTGCCTTCTTCAGTTTGTCGGCTTCCGCCAACTCGATGATCTGGTGCATCTCGTCCTCAGTAATGCGCTCTGAGTTGGCCAGCTTGAAAAACAGGTTGAGCAAAACTGTGCGCAACGCCAGCACCTCGGCCAAGATGGTTTGCTCGCAGGTATGAGGCTTGGCAGCTTTCGACAGGACATCTCGCGCCCATTCGCTGACCGTCTGCTTACCCGCAAGGGCTTCGAACTTGGAATACTCCTCCTCGGTCACTTTTGTGCTGATGGATTTCGTTCGGAGTGTCGCCATAGAATTCGCCCCATAAAATCAAGAAGTTCCCATACGGGACTCGTTAATTGCTGCGCAGCAAGCGATTCAGCATAACGTGCTGAATTTTCAAGAAGTTCCCATATGGAATCGTAAGTTCCTATACAGCACCCTGCGGGGGGTGACGTGTCACACCTTCACCCGGCGCGCAGCGCCGCCCCGCCGCCGCGCGCTACTGATACTGCCAAGTCTCGGCGCGCTGGCGGAGGATGTGGCGGGCATGAAGATAGCGCCGCTTGTCGGCCTGCCATCGCCGGTTGAGACGCGCCTGCCGAACCGCGCTCACCGAGTACACGACTAAGACGAAGTGTGGGGCGATCACCCCCCAAGGCGAAAGCATGACCGCGATCAGCAAAATCGTATGGCAGGTCCCGAACAACAGGACGGCGGCAAGCCAGTCGGGCCATTCCAACCGGGGGTAGAAGCGATCACAAAAATCCTTGTACGCCCGTCTGAAGAACTCGTCGTTGCGAGGAACGCTGGGGTCTTCGGAGAGGTCGCGTGCCATGTACGCTGCCTCTATCGCAACCGCGTAATCGCGGAAGTCAGGGAAAGGGTCTGGGCCGAATATCCGATACCTGGGGTCTCGGGAACTGCGGAAAAACCGTTGAAAGAAACTGCTCATCGGCAAACCTCCTTGGCCCCACCATCTGTGGCGGGGTCATATTGCGGAGGCTGCGGCCAAAATTATTTTTTGTCAAATGGCCGCGCAATCCCCAATTTGGCCTTTGGACGTGCTCCGGTATTCTTCCTGTGATCGGCAGAAGTCAGGATTATCGGCGCTTCGCCAAATCCGCGAAGGTGTCTCACCGGAGGTTCTTCTTGAAGCCTTGCGATGAGATACGCGCATTCTCCCGTGGAATCATTCGGTTACCCGTTAGTTGCAATAGACTGGGGCAGATCGTCCATTTCTTGTGGGATGTATGCCTGCGGCGGGGCACGACCAGTACCAAATATTTTTCGCTGGTCCACTGGTTTTTCTAATAGGGTGTGAATTAGTTCTTGCGACCTTTTCAAGTTTGAGGCGTTGCCCGGAACTCATTGTGGGGGAATGGCTGGGGCAGCACGATCAATGCCAAATATTTTTCGCTGGTCCAATGGTTTCTCAACTAGGGTGTGAATAAGTTATTGCAATGATTTGCGGGTTTGAAGCATGGCCCGGTACCCATCCGTCTACACAAAGCAATTCATTGCAGCGATTACAATTGCCGGACTGCCGAGCTTGCAAATTAGAAGGTATATCCTCCCCACACATCCTTTTCGCGTAGGCACCATCCCGCCAAAATAAATCCTCGGAAATTTTGACATGTGAACAAACTAACTTATAGAGATCGTGGCTGTTGGGATATACAACGGGCATCCATTGGACGTGCCCTTCGTGGTCGGACGGAAAGTCCCGCTGCCGTCATTTGACAGAAAAAATAGTTCGCCTTATTCCTATGATCGGGCAATTGGTCCTTGCCTCGGGCTTTGGGGGTAAGCGCTTTGGCGGGTCGCGCATCGCCCGAGTGGACAGCCCGGCAGGCTTGATGAAGGTGCGGGAAAAGCAAGGTAGAGCCGAACGAGAAGCTTTACCGGCCGACGCCCCGCAAAAGGGCTTATGGGGCACTGACATTGAATTGTAGCTGCCCTGGGAGGTTATGAACTTTATGTCAGATGGAATTGAGACACTTCTTACCAGCAAGGAAGCATCACAGGTCCTAAAGATTCACCCGAAGGTGCTTGAACGGATGGCGAAGCGTGGGGAAGTTCCAGCGCTGAAGGTTGGAAAGTTCTGGCGGTATCGCGCAACAACGCTGGACGCATGGATCAACTCAAGGCTACAATCAGGCAGCCAACCGTGCCGCACGGCAACTTCATTTTGATTGGAGGAACCATGCAGGCACGATATCAGTACGGAAATTTGACGATCCGTAAGCGGAAAAAAGGGCCGGACGTTTGGCAATTCCGCTGGACGGAAAACGGAAAGCCGAAGTCAGTGCTTATCGGAACCCTTGAGAAGTACCCGGCACAAGCGGACGCGGAGAGGGCGGTGGAACATCTTCGCGTGAAGATCAACGCGCCTAATCCGCAAGAGCAATTCCACACTGCAACGGTGGGGGCGCTGATTGACCGCTTCATGCAAGATTACGCACCAAGGCGGTGTCGGGAAAACACGCAAACGAATTACCGTAGCCTCTTCAAGAATCACATCCGCCCCCGGTGGGGCGGGGAACTTGTCCAGAACGTCAAAACGATGGCTGTCGAGGACTGGCTTGAATCCTACCCCGGCTCGCGGCAGGTGAAATCTCACGTTCGAAACCTCATGCACACGACCTTTCAGGCCGCCCTGCGATGGGAAATGGTAGAACGGAATCCGGTCGATTTAGTCCGCCAGTCTCGGAAGCGGCTCAAGGTGCCCCGCGTTCTTACTCCGGTTGAATTCAAGGCTCTCGTGGGTCAACTCTCGGAGCCCTACAAGTCGATGGTGGTTACGATTGCCTGTCTGGGTTTGAGGGTGTCGGAATTGCTCGGCTTGCAGTGGGGTGATATTGACTTTGAAAACCTCACCGTCAAGATTCAACGCGGCGTTGTCGAGGGCAAGGTGAACCTCACCAAAACGGAAGCCTCAGAAAGTGCTTTGCCCCTTGATCCCGGCTTAGCTGAAACCCTTCTGGTGCACAGAAGAGCGTCCAAGTTTGTAGCGGATTCTGATTTTGTGTTTGCGGGAGAGGCGGGCAAGGCTCGCTGGAAAGATTGCATTCTGGCCGACTACATCAAGCCCGCAGCGGCTAGGGCAGGAATTGGAAAGGTTGGCTGGCACACCTTCCGGCACACCTATTCAACCTTGCTCCATGCGTTCGGCACTACCCCTGCCGTGCAAAAGGAACTGCTACGGCACGCCAACATCCAAACGACACTCAATGTCTATACGCAGGCCGTTTCGGATGACAAAAGGGCGGCAGCGACCAAAATCGTCCATGCCTTGTACGAATCTGTACTTGTTGGGAAGGGTGTAACTCCGGCAAACTGTTGAAAGAAATGGTGGGCGGTACCCGGCTCGAACGGGTGACCTTCTGCTTGTAAGGCAGACGCTCTGACCAACTGAGCTAACCGCCCGGCTTCCCTTCGAGCGGGGGCTAAACTCTTTCAGCCCCTCCGGCACACGAACCTTGACAGTTTCAATCTAGGGAATATACACTAGCAGGCTCAAATCGTCAAGGAAGACACAGACCCAACTATGCAGTTCCCGCGAGAGTACGTGGCCTACATGGCCAAACAAATTCTGAAACGACTCACCAAGGCCGGGCTGATCCAATACGACCAGCCCGAGTACGTGACCGAAGTTATGTATGAGGTAATGTCTGATGAACTGAGTATCGAGGATCGCATTAATGATGAAGTGAGAAAGATTCTCGAAGAGCACGGCGACGAGATGAAGACGTTGGGCGCCACCTTTGAAGAGGCCTTCAAGGTGGTCAAGAAACAACTCGTGCGGGAACGCAAAATCATCCTCTGAAGGGGTGGGGTTTTGAGCCGATGAAATTGAGCCACGAAAAAATCATCCAGGTTTCGCACCGGATTATGGGGGCGATTGAAGCCCTGGACGAAGTGGAGATTTTTGAAGAGCCCAACACCATTCGCCAGGAAATCGTCAAAATTCTGACGGAGCTGATGCACGAGGAAGAGAAGATCGGCGAAGTCGTCAAAGCCCGGATCGCTTCGCAGAAACGCACCATCCCCGAAGGCAGCGGTGAGTGGGAGATTCTCTACCGGAAATACTACAACGACGAACTGCGCAAACTGGGCGTCGTTTTCAATTCCCCCAGCCGCCCTTGAATCCAAAATCCATTGCGGGAATCCTAACTCTTCCCGCGCGGGCGGGAGAGGCCGTTTCCTCCCCGCCCCCGCGCCTCCCAAAGTGAAAAGGCGCCCGGTGACTTGGACGCCTTTTACGCTGCGATGAAATTGCCGGCCCTTAGTTGCTCGGGCCGTCGCGCCGCTTCAGCACAGGCGGCTGATCGTCGCCCGTGGTATCGGTTTTCTGCTGGCCGGATTGGGTCGAACTGGAGTCGGGCGTCTCGCGCTTGCGCAGCGTGGGCCCGCTGTCTCCCTTTTGCCGTTTGTGCTGGGTGATGACGCTTTGCAAGCGCGCCTTGATGTCATCAAACTCCGAGGTGGAGACCAGGTACTCGGGGCGCTTGGGGAGAATCTTCTGGATCTCTTCTTCCGACGCGATGATGCGATCGCCCGTGGGGGGGTGGTCGGCAAAGACTTTGGCCATGCTTCCGGGGCTGCGCCGCTCTTCGTCCATGACTTTGCCGAAGAAGCCGACGAAAGCATTGGGGTCGTAGCCCGCCTTATACATGTACTGCAAACCCAGGAAGTCCGCCTCCGCCTCATCCTTGCGGCTGAATTTCAGGAAGGCCAAGGGCACGCCGTTCATGTAAGCTTCCATGACACCCATATAGACCGCGTAAGACATCGGAATGAACATCAAGGGGAGCATGGCGAATTGCATGATGGTGGCTTTGGTCATCGTGCTGGCCCAGTGGCGAGCCGCGGCATGGCCAATCTCGTGGGCAATAACGCCGGCGATCTGGTCTTCCTCGTCGGCCGCCATGATGGTGCCGGTGTTGAGGTACATGAAGCCGCCCGGCAACGTGAAAGCATTAATGGCAGGGTCGTCAATCACCTTGATGGTCAGAGGAATATTGAGATCCGAATTCTTCGCCAGGTTCTGCGCCACGCGGTTCACGTACTCATTGATGACCGGGTCCTTGAGAATCTTGGCCTGTTTGTCGATCTCATCGGCATATTGCTTGCCGATGGCGATCTCCTTTTCCTGGGAAATGATGCTGCGATGTGCGACCTTGCGATTGCCGATATCGTCGACGTCGTCTTTCTTATCGTCGGCGCGACCGGGAAGCGAGGTCAAGCACAGGATCGTGACAAGCAACAGGGCAACGAAACGCGGCTTCCTCATGGCATGACTCCTTACCGGCGATTATACCATTGCGGGCGGGCTCAAGCGCTGTTTCTTTGTTTCTCGCGTCAGCGATTGCGAATCGGGCATGACCTTTGTTTTGCTGACCCCGCCCCTGATTTCAAGAGAGCCTCCGGCGCTTGTTCGGGGCCAGCACGAACTCACCCGATTGTTGGATTACGCAGACGGCAATGAGGTTGCATCTGTTACTGGCGGCAGGGGTTAAATCGAGTTTACATGGGATCCTGACTTTGGGGGGAGCGGCCCCTCAGGGGAAGGGCGGGAGGTGGCAAAGAGACTCTGCAAATCGCCCACGCCGTGCCGTCCCCGGCCTGTAACCGATGTAGTTTCAACATAATAAAGGTTTTGTACGGAGCTTTCCCTCAGGCGATTTCCGCCCTCGGCGCAATAGGATTTGCAATGCATAAGGCTAAGGTAGGGCTCGGCATTCGGAAATTTGGCGCCTGGCGGAGAGGGGTGAAGCCGCATTGCGCTCTTGACTCCGCATCCGAGGGCAGTTAAATTAGCTTAACCGGCCTTCAACTGAGGCTCGGATTCAGTTTCCATTGACAGAACACCGTCTCCCCGTAAAGGAGTTTACACCTGTGGCCGTTTCCTCGATTCTGTTAGGCCAAGTCTGGCAGTTGCAAGAGACGGGCGACAACTGGCTGGTGACCAAAGTATATTCGGAAATGTTCACCTCCTTTGCCGTCCTCAGAAAAGTGGGGGGAGGAGATGCTGACGTTCGCCGCGTGAAGGTCGAGAGGGCTGCCGACGGTGTGGGGCTTTCCGGTTTTATCTTCACTCAGGACGCCGACGCTTTCTAATTATCGAGTCATTTGATGATCGGGCCACTGGGCCATTCAAGAAGCGCCAGAATCGCTCCATCGCGCGATGACCCAAAGGCCCCATGAATCAATGACCCGATTGCCCGATCACCCGATTTCACGCTCCCTATGGTCTCTGTCCTTCTCGAGCACCTTGCCGCCTTCATCATCTCCGTGATCTCCACGACAGGTTACGTGGGCATTGTCTTGCTGATGGCAATCGAATCCGCCTGCATCCCCTTGCCTTCGGAAGTCATCATGCCTTTCTCCGGTTACCTGGTATTGGAGGGCCGATTTCGGCTGCTCTGGGTAGCGCTGGCGGGGGCCCTGGGGTGCAATTTGGGATCGCTTGTGGCCTATTACATTGGGTCTCGTGGAGGGCGACCGCTGGTGGAAAGATACGGGCGCTGGTTGCTGGTGACTCACCACGATCTGAATTTGGCCGACAGCTTCTTTGCCCGCTATGGCGATTGGGCCGTGTTCATCGCGCGCCTGCTGCCCTTCATTCGCACCTTTATCGCCTTCCCCGCCGGCGTGTCGCGCATGAACGTGGCGCGCTTCCACCTCTATACTTTTCTCGGGTCTTTGTCGTGGTGCCTGGCGCTCGCATACGCGGGAATGAAACTCGGCGAGGGCTGGATGGCCGTTCGCGAATACTTCCACCGCTTTGACGTCTTCCTGGGCGTGGTGATCGTCCTCGCCGCCGTCTGGTTCATCCATAACCGCTGGAAATACAGCCGGCGCCCGGCCTAAGCATGTTTGGCCCCGCCCTTCCAACCCCGTGATGAGACCCGGGCTCATCCCCTGGTTACAGAATAGTTGGGGGCAGGTCACTTTGAGGTTACAATCCGGAACGAGATGGAGCGAGACAAGTTTGAGGCTCTTGTGGCGCAAGCAGTGGATGACCTGCCCGAGCCGTTTCGCCAGCGGCTCACCAATCTGGCCATCATCGTGGAGGACTTGCCGCCCCCAGGAATAGAGAAGCAGGGAATATTGTTGGGACTTTTTCACGGCATCCCGCGCACGGAGAAGAGCGTCTTCTATTCCACCCCTCCTGACCACATTTTTCTATACCAGAGAAACATCGAGGCCATCTCGAGAACCGAGGCGGACGTGCGGCGCCAAATCCGCGCCACGCTGCTGCACGAAGTCGGACACTACTTCGGACTCAGTGAAGAAGAATTGCGCGGGATCTAGAGCTCCTGCCTCATCTCCGGTGGTCAGTTCCCGAACTGCGCAGCGCTCATATCGATTTCACCGGGATCTTGACGATGTCGTCGACCTCCGCGATCTCGCGCATGATGAAGGGCTCACCGTAGCGCACCCCGATCATGTGGCCGAAATGGCGGGCTTCCGAGCTCATGCGGGCATTGATGTCGGCGCGGGAAGGGAAGAGGTTCTGCAATTCCTTGGGCGGGGAAAACTGCGATGAAAAACAGAAGATGGCTTTGAGTTTTTTCTCGAACTGCGCGGTGATATCCACGACGAACGTAGGCCGGATGGTGGGCACGTATTGTGAGGCGTAGATGATTTTAAAGGGGCGGTGGGGCTTTCCGGCCAGCGGCAGCCGGGCGAGCCCCGCCAGGAAGCAGGCCTCGTATCCGAGATGTCCGGTCGTGTAATGGTCGGGGTGACGGCCTTTCCAATAGGGCAGAATCACCGTGTGGGGCTTCAAATCGCGAATCTTCTGCGCAACCTTCAGTTTGTTCTCGCGATTATTCTCTACTCCGGCATCGGGAATGTTGAGGTTCTCGCGATGGACCACGCCCAGCACGGCCGCGGCGCGGCGCGCTTCCTTTTCGCGCAGAGCCGCGCTGCCGCGTGTGCCGCTTTCGCCCGCGGTGAGATCGAGGATGCCGACGCGATAGCCCGCTTCCGTCATCTTGATGACTGTGCCCCCGCAGGTGATCTCAACGTCGTCAGGGTGCGCCGCAATAGTCAGGATATCAACTTCCATGTTCCGGTTTTTCTCCCTGGGCTGACCGCAATTGGAGCCGCCGCAAGAATGCCTTCTCGTCCAGATGGTACTTGAACGCCTTCCGCCCGTTGATGAAGACCACGGGAATTTCCTCGTGAAAACTCGCGTACGCGACGCTGTCTTCGAGAATATTGACTTCCCGAAGTTCGAACGGCTGCAGGGCGCGCAGTTTGTGGATCTGCGCTTTGACCGTATCGCACAGGCAGCATCCGGGCTTGGTAAAGAGCACGACTTCCATCATCGGGTACGACAGGATTCTAAGAGCAAGGGTGGAGGAGCGTCAAGGTGCGATGACGGCCCCCCGTGCGCACGAGGCCTGAGCGTGTTACCATTCAGGCATCATGAGCGAAAAGCCTCTGCGAGACCAAGTGGCGCTGGTGACGGGCGCCGGTAAGCGGATCGGGCGGGCCATTGCCTTGACGCTGGGCCGCGCCGGCGCCGACGTGATCGTGAACTACAACCAATCGCGCGGGGGCGCCCAGGCCACCGTGCGCGAGATCGAAGCCCTGAGGGTGCGTGCGGTGGCCCTGCGCGCTGACGTCTCGCGCCCCGCGCAGGTGGCGGCCATGTTCCGCGCCGTCGAAAAGCGCTTCGGCCGGCTGGATCTGCTCGTCAATAATGCCGGCGTCTTCTTCCCGAGGAAATGGGACGAGTTGGAGGAAAAAGACTGGGACTGCGTTCTGGGCGCCAATCTGAAAGGTCCTTTCTTCTGTGCCCAAGCGGCGGCGCGAATGATGATGCGCCAGGGACGCGGGAATATAGTCATTATCTCCTCGCTCGGAGGGTTGCAGGCATGGCCGAGCTACATGCACTACTGCGCGTCGAAGGCGGCGCTCATCTCCCTCACGCGCTCGTTGGCGAAAGCGCTGGCCCCGACGATCCGCGTCAACAGTGTGGCGCCGGGCACCATCCTCTTCCCGGATGAAGAGCGCGACGCGACGATTCGCAAAATCATCCGCACCACGCCTTTGCGAAAAGCTGGCGCCGCCGAAGACATTGCGCAGATGGTTCTATTCCTCGCCACCCACAGCGAGTTCATCACCGGCCAGGTGTTTCCAGTCGATGGCGGGAAGTCGATTCCGTAAGAAAGACCCTCAGCGATTACCGGTCATCTCTCGACACCCGGCGAGAGAAACTCCCTCAGGGATTCACGAACCTGATACGCGAGGGGGGCCAGACGATCAGCCAGGGGCGCGCCATGATCTGCGATGCCTTTACCGGACCGGTCCAGCGGCTGTCCTGCGAGTCCATGGAAAAATCGCCCAGCACGTAGTAGCCGTCATCACTGCTCGCGCTTTTTCCGCCCGTAAGGTTTCCATAGGCAAGATAGTGGATGCCCTGTAGGGAGGCCGGCCGGCGGGCCGGGGTTCCGTTGATGAAGATTGTTTGAGTCTTGTCCTCCAGCCGCACGGTTTCTCCTGGCAGGCCCACCACACGCTTCATAACCTGTATATAGAACTCCGCATCCCGGAACATGATGAGTTCCCAGCGGCGCGGCCTGCGAAATCGGTAAGAGATTCGCTCGGAGAGGATCACGTCACCTTGAAGCAAGGACTCTCCTTTGAGTGTGGGAGCCATGGAATGAGAGGAGATGGCTGAGAGATTGAACCCGCCGATGTAAACAAAGGCCAGGAGTCCGACGATGGCAAATGCGCGCTCCAACAGACGCAGGAACCATCGCAGGCCGATTTGGCGTGGCAGTAAAGTGAGATTAGCGCTCATGCCGGGTTTTCGCGGGCTTCGGGTCTCGGGCGGCTCGATCCGCGGCCTCCTGTGTCTGACGCTTACGCTCCTCCCATCGGAGCTGTGCCGAGCGTGTTGCCCCCATGGTCGGACTTAAGAAGGCGCTGGCCAGGATGAGGAATCCCCCGACCCCGACTACGGCGGAGACAGCGTATTGAATTAACTTGATAAGTTCCCCCATGGGACTGACGGGTTCGGGGTGGCCGGAAGGATCCGGAAGCTTTTCCTTTGACATGTTCTCCTCCTAAGCATGCAGCTCGCAGGGAATCGGTCGGGAGTCGGATAAGATGCGCGCGGTCTCGCGCCAACAGACTTGGTCAAAGAGACAGAGCAAGCCGTCCGGTTGCCCCACGTGCCCGGTTCGAACGTAATTGGCGCAGCGGCAGGTGGTACTGCACAAAGCGCGGATTCCACAGACGGAGCAAGGCGCG
The DNA here is from genome assembly GCA_049522495.1 of Terriglobia bacterium. Classification (GTDB taxonomy): domain Bacteria; phylum Acidobacteriota; class Terriglobia; order UBA7540; family UBA7540; genus Bog-366. The sequence continues at coordinate 3,618 of JBEKNU010000200.1, read as the reverse complement.
GCGCAGCGCGATTCCGCGGCGCGAGAGCCGAGGAAATCCTCGCCATCCAGCGCATGTCCGGGAAGCCGCATGGGGTTGGTGTCCGCATCCTCGCCGATGAGCCGCTCACAAGGGTAGAGCCGGCCGGAAGGCGCCACCGCCACTTCACCGTCGCCGAAGCCGCAACGCGCCGTTGCTGATATCGGAACCCCGGCCATTTGCGCAGCCCTCACGTCAAACCAGCTCAATCCAAAATCCGGCAACCGGTTGCGCCAAATCCGCGCGCAACGCTGGATGGCATTCTCCAGGCGCGGCCCGTCTTCCCGCTTCCAAGTCGTCCAGAGATCCAATGAGGGTTCCACGTGACGCACACCTAGGCGGTAGAGGAACTCGATCCCTTCGGGCAGAAACTCCACATTGTCGGGGCGTACCACCATCACCACTCGAAAGGCCTTGCCCGCGTCGAGCAGCCTTTGCAGGGTCATCAGGACAGCGTCAGATGTTCCTCGTCCATCCAACGAACGCCGGTTGCGATCGTGGATACCCGGGAGCCCGTCGTGGCTCACGGCCAAATCGAGGTCGGGGAGAGTCATGATGTTCCATGCCGTCGGGGAGGTTTGAGTGCCATTGGTTGTCAAGCTTATGTGAAGTCCATGCCCAGCAAGTGACGCGGCCTGACGCGCGTGCTGAATGAAGGTGGAGATGAGCGCGGGTTCGAGCAGGGGTTCACCCCCGAAGAATCCCAGTTCCAGAGTGCCACCCCGGCCGACAGAGGCGATGGCCCGGTCAATCCCTTTCCGCCCTATTGATTCGCTCATGGTGCGGCGGAACTTAGTGCCGGTGTAGCAGTACTCACACTTCAAGTTACAAGCATGAGTCACCATCAGGACGAGGCCGAAGCGCGAGTACATGGTACACCTGAGCTTAACCCGAAGCGTGTTGCGAATCCAGCGGCGCTTCCTTCTGCCGACCGCGTGAGGAAAACCGTTCAGGCTGGTGAAAATCCAGATTACCGCTTCGCAATCTCCTCCAAAACCTGCCGCAGGCGGGCGAGGGAAACCGACGCTTGCCCGTAGCGCAGGGTGTTATAGAGCTTCGTGAACTCCAGCACGCCCGGAGCCCACGGGGTACCAAGGAAGGAAAAGGCAAACTCGCGAGGCGTTTGGGAAGGGGTTTTTCGAAAGCCCTTTTTCTGTAAAGTTTGGAGCAGGCGTTGATAGGTGAGCGTCGCCTCACGCGGGCTCAACTCCGAGTCGCGCCGGGCAAATTTCCAGGCCAGGCGAAAGCGCCATTCCGCCAGCGCCCCGGTTCTGTCGGTCAGGATCAAGCCGGCCAGGATGGCGAGCATGATCACGAGGACCAGAGTTTTGTGAGACATCAGCCAGCCCTCCATGCGGAAGGCGAGGCGGATTCCCTGGCGTTTGAGCCGTTCGGAGCGGCGGCGAAAGATCTGCTGGAAGTCACGCGAATCCTGCTCGATTTCCCGCGCCAACTGCACCTGGTGGCTGAAGTCATAGTTGATGATCCACTCATTCCAGAAGAGTGCCGCGGTGTCGATGTAGTCATCCCATTCGCCGGGTAGGACGGGATGGGGGTCGGCCGGTGTGGGGTCGAAGGGAATCCACCCGTAGCCGGTAAAGTAGATTTCCACCCAACTATGCGCGTCGCGGGCGCGCACCACAAAGTCCTTGCCAAAGCGGTTATAAGTCCCGGTTTGAAATCCATTCACCAGCCGCGAGGGGACATTCAGCGTGCGCAGCATCACCGCCATGGCGGCGGCAAAATACTCGCAGTAGCCGGACTTGGATCGGAAGAGGAAGCTCCCTACGGGGTCGTCTGGCTCGATCGCGGGCGGGTCCAGGGTGTATTGGAAATTGTTGCGCAGGTAGGACTCGATGGCCACGGCGCGGTCGTAGTTATTGGCAGCGGAAGCGGTGAGGGTGCGAGCCAGTTCACCCACTTGCGGGTTCATCTGGTGCGGCAGGCGGAGATAGATCAGGCGAATCTCCTCCGGATACTCTGCGAGGGCGCTGCGCAGTTCCCGCGCGGAAGGGATGCCGGCATCGGAAACCACGTCGTATGCGAACGGGACACTCAGATTCAGCGTATTGTGCAGCGAGCCGGTTTGATCCAGGCTGAGCAAACGCACGCCGGAAAGCTCCCGCGGCTCAGCGGCGGCGAAAAGCACATCGGTGGACAGCGCCGCGCGCAAAACCCGGTAGTGCAGCGAATGGCGCGGGCGCTGTTCCCATCCCGCCGGTGGGGGAATGACGAATCGCTGATACGCTTCCGCGGGGATGGAAATCCGGTCCGCGTTGTCGTTGAACCATTTCTGGCCGTTGAAGCTATTCAGAGTGACGCCCCGCCATTTGACCCCCACGTACCCTCGGGGACTTCCCTCCGGCATGACGCGCATCACCACCATGGGGGAGCGAAGGATTTTGCGGATGTCCCCCAGATTGACGGTCTCGGAAAACCCCGTAATGTTCTGGGCCTGCATCGAGAGGCTGGTCAAATACCCGGTGCGGTAGCGGGGAATGATGAAAAACAGGGCCGCGGCCAGAAGGAAGATTCCCAACGCCAGGCCCACCGCCGCCGTCATCAGCGCTTTTTCCAGAGCCCGGCGGTTTTGCTGGGGCATGCGGAAGGGTCCCTCCGGGGCCCGCCGCGCCGCTTCCACCCCGCGCTTGATTTCATAGCTGATGAACGTGGAGATGGCAAAGAGCACGTAAAGTGTGAAGAAAACCAGGAAGGTGGTGCCGACGGTAAGGACGGCGCTGGCCAACATCATCAGGAACGAAAGCGTGGCCAGGTAGCCGTAGTCGCGATACGTGCGCGCCGAAAAGATTTTCATGACCGCGGTGAAAAGCACCAAATGGACGGTGGCGGCCAACAAGCGGTCAAGGGGACTGGGGCCGGTGGAAAAAATCAGGAAATCCAGGCCATAGAAGAAAATGTAGAAGATAGAAATGCGCGTGACGGTTTTGGGGCCGAGGGAATAATCGGTGCCGCGGATGTAGCTCCACAGTTTGATGCTCAGCGCCCCAAACATCATGACCATGGAAACTACGTCCAGCTTGCCCGTGGTGGCCACGGTGAAAAACCCGATGGCAAGCATCAGGAGCAGAGAAATCTCAAAGTAACGCTGCACGCTGATGTTGGCCTGCCGCTTCAGGACATCGGTGGCGACGACTTGTGCGCTCTTGCCCATGGGCTTGGGTGACCCCGTTCAGGATTCTATTGTATTGCAGAAAAGGTCCGCAAGCGAGGCGCCAGGTTTTAGGCACTGGTCACTTGCCACTGCTCACGCAATCGGCTCATCAGCTCACCGGTTCATCGGCTGATTCGAAATATGAGATTCACCTGACAGCTCTGATGATCAATATGCCGGACCCGGCGCCTCTCCTAACTCCATTTCTTTTCATCAACATCGCCAGAGGGATGTTTTAACTGGCTTTTTTTCATCAACATCGCGAGAGACCTGTTTTCGGACATTTTTTCTCCATGTGTTTTCAATAACATCTCCAGACTTACCATCCATTTTCCCCCCCGCGCTTCTCGCTGCCCCGCCACCCTAAATAAGCTAACTACCATATTTTCAATGACATAGATTTGTTCTATATTTTGGCTATTTATCGC
>JBEKNU010000199.1:0-14110 GCA_049522495.1 Terriglobia bacterium | reverse complement strand
GCCTCGGAGAATGTAGTCAGTATGCTGCTTTCGGAGACGCTTCGGAGCAGCGAATCGCGAAATCCCTGCTCGGTGCGAAAGGCGGCCAATATGGATGGATCCTGAACGCAGTCCCGAAGGGCGCTGAGGGCATGAGCACCAAGATGCTCAGGAAGGCTCGCAATTGTTTCGTAGTAGTTTTCGTCCTGCCCGAGTGAACAGTCCTCTGGGCCCAGCGTGCTGAACGTGTCTGGGATTGAAACGCGGCCCATATGGCTGAAATACTGCCCTCGCAGCTTCTTTTTCAAGGCTGAGGTATCGGAACTTGAGAGGTTTCAAGTCCGCCGTTGCCCTGAAGAAGTAACATTCCCTTTGGTCGTCGTAGTCAAGGCCTTTCGCGTGGAGAAATCTGCGCAAACTCCTGTCAAGAAGCGCTAGGGCCTGATTGCGCAGGCTCGCCTCTTCGGGGAAAAGCCACTCCTGCGCGCCAAAAGGCTCGACGGTGCCTGCATCGCAGGCATAATCCCATTCAGGAGCATCGAGGTCCTGAAAAGAAATTATCTTTTTGCCCCGAAGCTCCCATTCCGGTCCAATCGACTTGCCTTGGGCCTTAACGAAATCAAACACCTGCCATCTGTACCTGAAGACCGTCTCTCCGACGTAGATTGTCGGACCGAAGTGAGTTACCTGCAGCAGGTTGGAGTGCAACTGCTCTGGCTTCGGTAAGGGGGAAAGATAAAGGCCGCAGTCCTTCGGCGCAGCCAGTGCAAAGAGACGGTCCCGACTCTCTTTCGTAAAACGATCTGATGCTTTGTTGAACCGTACCCGAGTTGCCTTGCGGGTCTCCGGATCTTTGAAGTAATCCTTTATGGAAATCCAGTATGCTTCCTCAGTGTCAGGACGCGATACGATGAGAACCACGGGAGCATTCCCATGAAGCCAGTAATCAAGGTCAGCCGACTTGCAGCTATACTCAAAACCGCGTTCGGTTTCGGCAACAAACTGTGAAACCGCCTTGCTTTGAACTTGGACGATGTTGTTGAAAACCTCGCCGGTGGCGATATCTCTCGTCTCGATAATCCCATCTATCCCCGCTTCTAAGCCCCCTGTCTGCGTCCAGGTGAATCCCATCTCAAGGACAATCCTCTCAATTAGATTGATCCCTCGCTGACCTAATAGTGAAGTCGAGAGGAGTTTTTTCACGTGGAATACCGCCGAACCTCTCAATCTGTTACTTCAATGGCTGACAACTACCGACAAGGTACCCCGAATTATCTCTATATGCAACAGGTAGTACAGAGGTGCATCGAGTCCACTGCGCGCAGTCCTAAATCCAAGGTCGGAGGCCTAGCTGATCCCATTTTGCTAGGGTAAAGTCGCCCCTGGGTCGTCACGCGTGTATGAGCATCGCTGCCTCGGATTTCAGACCCAGCGCGCAGCCAGTCTGTCGTATAGTCGCCATTTCGGAAACTGAGCCTCACCACGGCAAACTAGCTAGGGAGAAGCAGGCCCTGTCCAGTGTTTATCGATGGGTCTGCTGAGAATTAATCGTTCCGAGCGGATCACGGGCTACTCGGAAACTATACGGAGTGCGTGCTTCGCCGGATTTGGAACGATAAACGCCCATCCACGCCTGAATCCTGCCAACCGCCAGGATTGTAGATGGGATGCTGACTTTTCAGTCCGAATCCGCGGGCGGGGCTATCAATCACCTGAAAATCACTTGTGGAATGGGGACTCGCCAGGAATCTGGGGGCAGAAATTGTCGGTAAACACGCCGTTACAGAGGATGTATCATAGCCAGCGGTCACCTTCTGCGAAGCCAACTTCACAGGCGCAGGCTGGTTCCGGGAATCTGGCCGTCGACTGCTTGCTCTCCAGCGTAATTGTCGGTAGGATATCTTCACGATCAGGGCATCCACCGTCAGGTTAGCCGAGGCTTAGCGAGATGACTGGCACCACTGTATCCCACTATCGCATCCTGGAAAAGCTTGGGGGCGGCGGGATGGGTGTCGTCTACAAGGCCGAGGACACTCGCCTCCACCGGTTTGTCGCCCTCAAATTCCTGCCGGAGGCCGTCGCTAAAGATCCCCAGGCCTTAGCCCGATTCCGGCGCGAAGCGCAATCTGCCTCCGCCTTGAATCATCCCAATATCTGCACGATTCACGACATCGGCGAACACGAAGGCCAGGCGTTTATTGCCATGGAGTACCTGGATGGCGTAACTCTGAAACACCAGATTCAGGGCCGGCCAATGGAGCTGGAACGACTGCTGGAGATCGCGATCGATATCTCGAATGCCCTTGATGTAGCGCATGGCGAGGGCATCATACATCGCGACATCAAGCCCGCGAACATCTTTGTAACCAAGCACGGACACGCCAAAGTGCTGGACTTCGGCTTGGCCAAGGCTCCATGGGCGCGCAGCCCTTCCGGTGAGGGTGCAAGTTCGAATACTCTAACCGCCGCCACCCTGGAGGAGCCGCATCTGACCAGCCCCGGGGCAGCCCTGGGGACGGTGGCTTATATGTCTCCGGAGCAGGTGCGGGCCAAGGACCTGGATGCGCGCAGTGATTTGTTTTCGTTTGGTGTGGTCCTATACGAAATGGCGACGGGGATGTTGCCCTTTCGCGGCGATAGCTCCGGCGTCATTTTTGAAGCCATTCTGAACCGTGCGCCAGCGGCTCCGGTGCGGCTGAATCCCGATTGTCCCCCCGAACTCGAACGAATTATCCACAAGGCGCTGGAGAAAGACCGCGGCTTGCGCTATCAGCACGCCTCGGACATTCGCGCCGACCTGAAGCGCCTGAAACGCGATACGGATTCGGGGCGCTCTGCTGGCCGGACGCAGGAGGCAGAGCCCTGCGATTATATGCCTGCCCGACACAGCCAACCGTTGCAAGGCGTGCTAACTGAGGTGGCAGATCCACCTCACGCATCGCCGGCGGCGAGCGGACCCGCCACGGTCCTACTTCCGCCAAGCGGGCCCAGCGCGGTTACCTCTGCTCCAAGTGGACCGAGGGCTGTCACACCTGCTCCGCTGCGGGTGCAGCCATCGGGCGCGGTTATTCCGCCGATCGTAACCTCCGCCAGACGGCGGCGTGGCAGGCTGGCTGTGGTTTTGCTGATTATCGTGTTGGCTCTGGCGTGGTGGGTCACGCGCAACCGCATACACAAACCGGTGGTATCTGGAGGCCACAAGGCATTAGCGGTCCTTTACTTTACCAATCTTTCGCAGGACTCCTCGCTCGACTGGCTCAACCGCGGCCTCACGGAAATGCTCACCACGAATCTGGCCCAGGTGAAGGGACTGGACGTGCTTTCCACCCAGCGTATTTACGCCGAGATTCAGCGCCTGGGGAAGAAGGATGCGGCGGATCTCGATTCTGCCTCGACGATGGAAGTGGCGCGCAACACGAACGCCGATGCATTTATCACCGGCACACTCCTGCGTGTCGGCCCCAAGCAGCTCCGGCTCGACCTGCAAGTTCAAGACACCAAGTCCGGGCAGATTCTTTTCTCCGACAGGGTGGAGGCGCCAGACGTCCAAGGGATTTTCAGCATGGTCGATGCGGTCACAAGCCGTGTGGCGCAGCGCTTTGTGCCTGCGGGCGAAATGGCCACGAACGGTCCCAGTATCGAAGACGCAGCGACATCCAACCTGGAAGCCTACCGGCATTATCAGCTCGGGGTTGAATTGCTGCGCCGACACCTCTTTGCCGAAGCGGCGCGAGAATTGGAGGAAGCGGTTCGGCTGGATCCACAGTTCGCCCTGGCCTACTTGGATCTTTCCACCGCTTACCTGCAGCAGGGCGATCTTCGCCAAGGCGAAGACCTCCGGCCGAAGATCGAGCAATTAAAATCGCGCCTGCCGCGCAAAGACCTGTTGGAGTTTCAGGCGGAAGAGGCTTTTCGGGCTGGAGACCAAAGTGGGGGGAGCCAGATATTCGAATCACTCCTTCAGGAGTTTCCCCGCGAGGATGAGGCGCGTACGCGCTTGTCGACTTTTCTGGTTAGCGCCGGCGAAGAGAACCGTGCCATCTCCCTGTTGAAGGATGGGCTTCAACTCGACCCCCGAAGTGATTTTCTCTTGAATGAGCTTGGATACGCGCAGGCGGCGACCGGAAACCTGGCGGCCGCGCTCCAGGTCAATGATCAATACGTGGCCCTTCGCCCGGGCGACCCGAATCCCTTTGACACGCGCGGGGACATCCTCTACGAATTGAACCACGACGATGAGGCGGTGGAAGCCTATCGTAAAGTGATGGAGCTGAAGCCGGATTTCCTTGGCTACCGGGACTATTTCAAAATGGCGGTCGTTTACGCGGACCAGAAGAAATTCGACCTGGCGGATTCAGCGCTCCAGGAATACGGCAAACGAGGCACGGGGGCGACAAAATTCTACGTTGCAATATTTACGGCGCAGTTCGAAGAGATACGGGGGGACTTGGAGGGCGCGCGCGCGAGTTACAAACGCGCCGTTCCGGACTTGGCCGGCGCCGGGCAGAACAATGCTGCCGCTGGCGCCCTCGAGTCTCTGGCCATGGTTTCGATTGTGACCGGCGAGGGACTGGCCTCCGATCTGGCCTTCGCCCGTCAGCAAAAAATCTCCGGATGGGAGAATGGGGCGATTGCCCTTTTGCAGGCGGCGCTGCGTGACATGGCGGCCTCCGAACGGAGCCTCCAGCTTTATGCGGCAGCTCGCCCGGAACTTGGCGCGACAGGCGTCGAACGGATCCGCAATCACAATTCCCTACTCGCCGCTCTGGCGCGTAAGGATCCGCAAGGCGTATTGGCGGCGGCGGGCCGACTGCCGAACTCCATTGGGTCATTCTTGCGATATCCGCGCGGCTGGGCGTATTTTGAGACTAAGGATTACAGCCGCGCCGAGCAGGACCTGCGAGCCGCCATTCGTGACGAGAGGCATTCAGGAGGTTTCAACAATATGCGCAGCCGCTGCCCACTGCTCGCCGCCCTGGCGCACTTCTATCTGGGCCAGGTCTATGAAGCGACGGGAAAGCGCGATCAGGCCGCGAGCGAGTACCAGGAATTCCTTTCTCACTTCGATAAATCCCACGCCAGCCTTCCCCAAATCGCGATTGCGCGCGCCGCCATTCGGCGCTCCCTGCCATAACGCTTCCATCGCTGTCGATAACCGTCCACCCTACCACCTAAACCGGATTCGGAATGAAAAACGCCCATCACGCGCCGTAACCCAGCCAAACGCCGGGATTGTCGATGGGAAGCTGACTTCTCAGTCCGAATCCGATCAGGACGCTATCGATCATTCAGAAATCATTGGCGGGGAGGGGGCTTACCACCAGGAATCGGCACTACTAAACACTACGCCGTTAATCGCGGGTTATGGGCACCCACTTCAGCAGTCAGGCTCCACGGGTTTGGACTGCTGTGTAGAAAGAAAGTCCGCCAGATCATCAGCGAAGCAAAGCTACTCCAGCCTGCTGATAATCGCCTCGTAGGTCTTGTGTCGGTCACAGTGCTGACGAAACTCATTCCGGTTGAGCAGCCGTGTGACATAAACTTCAGCGGTAGCGATGGAGGCGCCCTCCCAGTTATCGCTAAGGAATCTTACATCCATATCATCGGGTCTCACGAGTCTGCCGTCAGGGTCTTTGATTTCTTTGATGACGGGAGGAGTAGCGTACGACACGATTAATGGTTTTGTGATTATCCCGAGGACTAACCAGACTTTAGTTCTCCCACGAACGGGGTCATGAAAGACGGGAACCATTGTGCGGATGTCGCTATTCAGGTCGGGATCCCTTGACACAAACCCCTGCCATGTTCGGAAGACAGCCGGATCGCCATGCGCACCTTCGCAGTTGGCGAGGTCTGGATCGTCATGAACTGCCATTCCTATTTCCGCGCACACCTGAAGATACGCGCCGTGGAAGATGGCCTGCATGAGGCGGGTCTCCTCCCCCAGCGGCAAGTTGACAGTCCCGTCAGCCGTCATCCGCCGCAACTTCTGGAGGCCCTCGGCACCGAACGCCTGCTCAAGAACTTCGCGGACAAAATGATAGGAGCGGGCGCGACGCAGGTAATAGGTTGGCAAGGGTTCTAGCGTCAAATCGGGGAAGACATATAGCATTTCCTTGGAATCTGGGTAACCTCCAGGCACACCTGCAACTAGCGTTGCGGCCTGCTTGATATGCGTCTCACGTGTCAGCGAGAGCAGTGCTTTGAACAACCCGACGAGTTCCTTGCGGTATGATTCATCCAGCTTGAGGTGAGCGCACTCCGGCATCCGTTCAGGAACTGCCAGGGGCTCCAGCGCGTAGGTCTGGTAGTCGTACCACCCGGAATTGGGCTTTGGCTTGACATCGAGAGTGCCCTCTCGAAGGCGCTTGATTATCTCGTCGGCAAGATTGAACCCCTCAGGAATGGGCTGGTCGCCATAGAGCTTCTTGACGAGGTCCGTCTCATGCGAAATGGAAGGCGGAAAGAACGCCATTGTCGCATGGGGTTGGGGAAAAGACGGCGTGCGTCCCTCCTTCAACGCCCGGGCCGAGTCGCGTAGGTCAGCCACCGCGAGCGGGTTGGTCAGCTTTTCCATGAGGCTAAGTGTGGATGTATAGGCTTGTAGGAGCTTTTCGTCGCACGATAGTGCAGCCGCCAACGCGCGAGCCTCCTGCTCGTCGATTTCTGCTTGCAGCATGCGGTCGCTGCGAAAGATTCGCGTGAGCTCTTCGCTCCAAGTGTAGAAGCCGAGAACCTTAGACCGAAGCTCATCAGCAAGGAACTCACTCTGAAGCTCGCCAGCTCGGCGGGCTACGTCAGCAGGCACCTGAGGGTCTTGACCGCCTAGGCGTGCCGCAGCAGTCAGGAGGGCCGCCGCCGTTCGGTTGCTGTCCCCGCCCAACGCCTTGAGAATGTGGAGGAGAAACTCCTTCCTGGAGGGAAAGCGTCCTAACCCCATGTCGGTGGCCATCTCCACACAGGCATAGAGTCCATCGTCAAATAGCTTTGCCTTCAGAGCGAGCGCAGCCGCCGGTGCGAACTTTGATGCCTCCGCATCTGCTTCTGCAAACGATGGGAACAGGTTGGATTCGAACGCTTTCCCGATATCCGACCCCAGAAGCTTCAAGTTAAAGACCTGATTCGTAAGGTCAAGTGTGACTTGGTACTTTCGACATTCCGGTTCCGTGAGAGCTGGTTCGGCGAGACGAGGTTGTTTTTTGAAGCGAGAGAATAGCCCTCGCAACCTTGGTCGTGTTGGATCCGTCGCCGCTCGTGCTGGTGTCTTCACACACGGAGTAGTCAATTCCCGTTCTTTACGACGCACCGCCTCTGCTAATACCGGCAATATGATAGCAGGGTACCCTCTCTGGGCTTTCAGACCTGGCGCCCATCCAGCGACCTGTCTGCATCCCGGCGGAAGGCAAGGGGCCAGAGGCTTGGGACGGTTCGCGAGGAAATTGAGAAAAGCAGAGTCGTAGACTCGTTGTCCTCGGATCTCTTCTAGATTGGTGGCCATGGACTCCCCTTTTCGACCCGAATCTCCAAAGGTTTCGAGCCGGGCGGCCATTTGAGACCGTTCGCTGGCTCCAAGTATACTGCTCAGCGTCCAGCGTGGGAACCCTGCCATCCACTCGGCATTATTCGCAAGCGGTTCAGGCGCTGCAAGCCAGGCCACCCTTGGTCCTGCAAAGCCCGGCGGAACCATTCTTCCAAAGAATCAAATCTCGCCGATCCGAGCGTTTGATTGGCAAGCACGGGCTCTTGCTCTGAAGGCAGCTTTATTATCTGGGGGCGGGGCTGCCCTTAGCCGCACCCTGTCGTGCCCACGCCCGCTCCCCCCTCGCCGACATGCACCAAAATTGTGCAAGTGTAGTGGTTTTCCCCAAGCTATAGCTTGCCCCGTCGACACGCAACTATGGCGGGGAATTCATGCGATCCGGGAGGTCTTGTAAGTGCTGATCCGCGCTCAAGGGGCCTTTCGGGCGTCCAAGTGCGGATTAGTCCTGCCTTGTCGGCAAGCGTTTACCAATATCTGTCGACAGCCCAAACCACAAGTTAAGCCCGATTCGGAACGAAAAACGCCCTTCCATGCCAGAATCCAGCCCAAGCAGTGGGCCAGTTGATGGGTAGATGCCTTTTCAGGCCTGATCACGAACATGCGCCGAATCAGGCTGAGCGACAGCAATTTGTAGTGAGAAGAGCGAATAGATTCTTATGCGACCACGTGAGAGTAATATCCGAGTTACTACTCGTCCGGAATGTCGAGAGAAGGCACCGCTAGTCAGCTGGTCTGATGCCGATGGCACGATAAACCTCGGCGCTTTTGTAAAGCGCCCCATTCTTCATTACTAGCCGGCAGCGGCGAACGTCACTGATATTTTCGGCTGGATTGCCTTCCACCAGCACGAAATCAGCTCGCTTCCCAGACGCAATCGAACCAAGTTCGTTCTCCTGCTTCAGCAGCCGGGCGGCATTGAAAGTTGCAATCTGCAATGCCTTTGCGGGGGGGATCCCGGCTCTCACCTCAAGCTCCAGTTCACGATGCAGCATGATTCCGGCCGTCGCGTCGGTTCCGGCGAGAATGGGGATGCCGGCATCATACATTCGCTTCGTCATCCGCAGCATGGCGTCGTAGGAGTCTTTATACAATTGGTCGTTCTGTTCCGTCACCGGCAGTCCACCCGCGTAGGCGCCACGCTGAACTTGTGCCGGTAGCCGGTTGATCAGGGGGGCGTACTCGGGAGACACCTTTCCCGGACGCCCAGTGAACATTCCCTCGAAGCAAGCCAACGTTACATCGACGGTCGTGTGATGCTTCAGGAGCAGTGCAATGAAATCATTTACCTCTTTCGACTGCAAATCGAGCTTCGCAGCATTGGCTCCCACGGCCGTAAAACGCTCGGGAGAGCGCGTATCTTTCACTTGCGCGGCCAGGAAGTTGAGGAAAATGAAGTTGATGTGCTGCACCTCGTCGGCGCCGTCTTCCACAAACTGGCTGGCGATCATGCCATTGGGCACATGGCCGCTCACGCGTAGCCCGCGTTCATGGGCAGTCTTCACAATTCCGGGAACCAGTTCAGGCTTAAGTGAGCTATAGACTTTGATCTGAATGTATCCAAGGTCGGCGTAGCGGTTTACATCCGCCTGCGCTTCCTCGGCCGTATCCGCATAGAGGCCAGTGGGAGCCTGAAATGGACCGTGTCCATCGATAAATCCCGCCTTCCAGACCCGCGGACCGATGGCAGCACCACTGTCCCATTGAGTTTGGAGGTGCTTCAGTTCTTCGATGTCGTTGCCCATATCGCGAACGCTGGTTACCCCGCTCGCAATGTTCAAGAGCCCGTCCAGAGGCTGAGCATGAACATGCATGTCAAAGAGCCCGGGCAGCAATGTCTTGCCCGTCCCATCGATGTGCTGAGCATCTTTCGGAACAACGACAGCCGCAGCTGGTCCGACCATCGTGAAACGTTTACCGTTGATGACTACTGTCTGATCTTCCCGAATCGTAGCTTGCTCTGAATCAAAGAGGCGGACATGCTCCACCGCGACTGGATGATCCAGATGTTGAGTCAATTCGTGTGCCAGGCGCGCATTGCGATCGTCCTCAGCCGCACGGCCGAGGGCAGAGAGTCGATCATTCGTACCTTCCCAGCCCTCTCTTAGGATTGCGAGCCACTTACCTGGAAACCCAAAAAAATGCCGATCGTCGTCAAGCCAGACCGTTTGCGGTTCGAAGGAAAGTCCTGTGATCGCAAACTCGGTTACGTGCAATTTCCGTCCGTGATCTTCGAGGGTCACGTCCGTCAGCCGCTCCAATCGCGCCTCGCCGGCAGGCAGCAGTTTCACGGGAACGCCCTTCGCTCGTAGGAGTGCATCGACCAGCAATGCCCACTCAACTGACGCTCCGTTGTTGCTGATGTAGAAACCGGGTGCGGGAGCCTGCCCGTTTTCGGAAGTGCTCTTCCAAACTGCAATCCCATTTTCCACCGCAAAGTGTTCGTCCACGGGAGCCTTCAGATAGTCATTTCCCGTCTCGTCCACGCGCAGCGGCAATCCATCGGCGGCAACGATGTAGTGGGCTGCGACCTTGGGGCCACGGCCACGATCATTGAACTCGAACGTACAGTCGATGTGATCGCCCGGATTGTAGACGTCCACCTCACTTCCTGCCGTCTGGCCGTTACTCAGGATTGTGTAGCGAAGCGTTTGGGGGCTGGCAGAGTCAGCTGCCCACAAATGAGATGCGGCGAGAAGAAGAGCGGAGAGCCATGCGAGACGAAGCATGGCACGACATTATGTCATTGATGGGAAGCGAATGCTAGGTTGGCAGACTGGAGTTCCCGACACCTTGGCAATTGCGTTTGGATGACGCACTCGGAAACTATGCTGAGTGGGGACTTAGCGGGATTGTGCCTGGGAAACGCCCATCCCGCGCCGGAATCCAACCAAACGCCAGGATTGTCGATGGGAAGCTGACTTCGATCAGGATGCCACCGATCACTCAGATATCAATGGTGGTACGGGAAATCATCCAGAGGAATCGGTAGTACCAAACGCTGCACCGTTTTACAGGATCGATCTAATCGGAGGTCTGGCCGGTCGAAAGCTTGCTCTCCGGAGTAATTCCCGTTAGTATATTTTCACCACAGGGCATTCACTGTCATCGGCTGCTGAGGAGAGATGACGGGCACAACCGTCTCCCACTATCGAATTCTGGAGAAGCTCGGGGGCGGAGGGATGGGTGTTGTTTACAAGGCTGAAGATATGCGCCTTGGCCGCCAAGTTGCCCTGAAATTCCTGCCGCCCGAACTGGCCAAAGACCGCCAAGCCCTGGAGCGCTTCCAGAGGGAGGCGCGCGCCGCCTCGGCGCTGGACCATCCCAACATTTGCACTCTCTTCGATATCGGCGAGCACAACCATCAACCTTTCATGGTGATGCAGTTGCTAGAGGGGCAGACACTGAAGCACTGCATCAGCTCTAAGCCCTTCAAGACGGACGAGATCCTGGATCTGGGCATCCAGCTTGCCGATGCTCTGGACGCTGCCCATTCCAAGGGCATCGTCCACCGTGACATCAAGCCGGCGAATATTTTCGTCACCACGCGTGGGCAAGCGAAGATTCTGGATTTCGGTCTGGCGAAACTGGGCGTTGGAGCGGGCCATGTGCCTGCCCAGGCAGGGCGCCCACAAGGGGCATCCATACAGGGCGCGCCCACCATGTCGATTGAGCCCGAACACCTCACCAGCTCGGGCGCTGCCATGGGGACGGTGGCCTACATGAGCCCGGAACAGGCACGGGCCGAAGATCTGGACGTGCGCACGGACCTGTTCAGCTTCGGGGCCGTCCTCTACGAGATGGCGATGGGCCGGCAGGCTTTCAGCGGTACCAGCACGGCCACCATCTTCACGGCCATTCTGCGCGACGAGCCGCCCCGGCTGTCCCTTGTGAAACCAGAATTGCCGGCAGAGCTGGACCGGATCATCACCAAGTTGTTAGAAAAAGACCGTGACCTGCGCTATCAGCATGCTTCGGATGTTCGCGCCGATTTGAAACGCCTGAAGCGCGACACGGATTCGGGGCGTAGCGCTGGCGTCGCGGCGGCGGAAGGCAACTTAGGAGTTTATGCCTTGCGGCCCGGCGCCGCCGAGGAAGCAACCCGGCAGGATGCGGGCGCTAAGGACGACGGCCTTGATTCGCAGATCATCGCGGGCCTGATGAAGCGCCACAAGAGAACCATCCTGGCATTGATGGCGAGCGGGTTCGTGATTGTTGCCGCCCTCATCTATACCCTATTTCGCGCAGCCCGCCATGCGCCCGCGCCGCCTTCCACCTTGGGATTAACGCGTGTGACCGGCAGCGGCGACGTCCAGCGCGCCGACATTTCGCCTGAAGGTAAGTATGTCGCCTACGCTCGGGAGACGGCAGGCAAGCGAAGCCTCTGGCTGAGGCAATTGGCAACGGACAGTGACGTCCAGATTGCCGCTCTGGGAGAGGATTATTGTGCCGGCCTGGCGTTTTCTCCCGATGGTAACTACGTCTATTTCGTCCGCCAAAGCACCCTGAAACTTAGCGGCGATCTTTACCAAGTGCCGTCCCTGGGCGGAAGTCCAAGAAAGATGCTGGCGGGGATCTCAGGCCCGCCGGCATTTTCACCCGATGGCCAGCGCGTCGCTTTTGTGCGGACCACCATGGCTGAGGACAGCTTGTTGACCGCCGCGCCGGATGGTTCTGGCGAGCGGGTGTTGGCATCCTATAAGCGGCCCGAGGGCATTTCCGGGAACCGCGTCGCGTGGTCACCGGAGGGCAAGACCCTGGCCTTTGCTCACCAGGCTCCCCAGCCGGTTTTAACCACCATTGCGGCCGAAGGCGGCGCGACCCGGCCCGTGGCGGGCGTGCACTGGAGACGCATCTTCGATCTCACGTGGCTTCCTAGAAGCGATCACCTGGTGGTGGCGGGCTTTCACGCGGAGCCCATCCAACTTTTCGAAGTCGCGGTGGAGGGAGGCGAAACCCGGCAGATCACCCATGACCTTTCGGCCTATCTAGGAGTCCGGGCGAGCGCGGACGGGAAGGCGCTGCTCGCCCTGCAACTCCAGGGACTTAACACCCTCCAGACGGTCGCGCCCGGCAAGCCGTCGGAAGCCCGGATCTTGAGCGCCACGAACCAGAGTGACGATGGCACAGGCGGCTTGGCATGGACGCCGGAAGGGAAAATCGTCTATTACTCGTACTCGAACGAGAACCAGGACCTTTGGGAAGTGGGCGGGGACGGCTCGAACCCCAAACGGCTCACCGCCAACGAAGGGGCAACCTCGGGATCCGGCTACCCTGCCGCCTCCCCTCATGGCGACTTCATTGCCTTCACCCGCGGGGACCATCGAAGTGGCGAGGCCAACATCTGGCGCATGGATATGGAGGGTGGCAACCTGAAACAGCTTACCCGGGGTAAAGATGATTCTTATCCCAACATATCTCCAGATGGCCAGTGGGTGGTCTTCAGCAGTTCTCAGAGCGGGAAGTATACTCTGATGAAGGTTCCGAGTGAAGGCGGCCCAGCGTCCCCGCTGACGGACTACAACTCACTTTGGCCATCCGTCTCTCCTGACGGCAAGTGGATCGCCTGCGTGTCTATTACCCCCGAGAATCAAGCAAACGGCCTGGCGATGCTTCCCTTCGCGGGCGGCCCACCCTCCAAAGTTTTCCCCCTGCCCGCCACGGCCGGACCCCCCTTTATCTGGGCCCCCGATGGCCACGCCATCTCTTTCATCAACAGCGTGAATGGGGTGGGTAACATTTGGGAGCAACCTGTGGAGGGCGGCCCACCGAAGGCAGTAACGCATTTCACCTCGGACAAGATATTCTATTTCGACTGGTCCCACGATGGCCGTCTGGCCCTCTCCCGCGGCACGAACCAGACCGACGCGGTATTGATCAAGAATTTCCAATAATGGGCCAGACCATTTCCAATAATCGGATACTGAGAAAGCTGGGCTGCAGTGGCTTGGGGACAATCCACCACCCCTGGGCGTCCGGTGAATGGGCCACATGCGGAAACCCCTGACGTTCTTAGCTAACCTTGCCACGGGTATCACACTCGGAAACTATGCTGAGTGGGTTCTTAGCTGGATTCGGCCCGATAAACGTTAGTGCTGTATCGGAAGCGCGCCGACGAGAAAGCCGTCGAGTAGCGGGAGGGTGCCACCGGCGCGCTTTCGATACAGCCGTTTGAAGGAAGCCGCGACACCTACCCTGTGGCCTATGGGTTTTGAATGAAGTTTGGTCTATAGGTTATTGAAAAGAAGAGGACTTGCAGAGCGTGGGTGTTGTCGAGATTCATCGGTTTCTGGGCACTTTTCCCGCCTACAACCGCTATCCTACTCCAAGACTAGCGGTACTGCAACAGTCCGGATGTCGGGCGTAATGAACGCCACAGTGCTCGGCCCCCCCGCCTCAACTTTCGGCAACACGTGGGCTTCGAGTATCCGGGACCGATTCATTGAGAGCATGCGAAGCGTCCGCCGCTCTGAGCGGCTTCGTTGTGTACTGGGCATGTTCAGCAGCTTGGAGGTGAAAGTCCTCTGGCCAACCTGATGGAGGTGAAGGCCTAGTGATGATGCAAGGGCTACCGCCGCGAGGTGGGGTCCGAAG
>JBEKNU010000198.1:0-14470 GCA_049522495.1 Terriglobia bacterium | reverse complement strand
GACGCTGCGAAAAGCCTATGGCTTTCGTACCTTCCGCGCCGCTGAAGTCGCTCTCTACCATACTCTTGGAGCTCTACCTGAACCACAGTCTACCCACAGATTCTGCTGAGGAACCAAAAAAATAACTATAAAAAAGGTACGATAGCTCGTGCATGTTATTGAAAACAAATATAGAGAAAATGTCGGTTTTGGGGTTTGAAACGATGTTGATGAAAACAAATGAGTTATAATCTCTCTGAAACGATGTCCCGGAAAACAAAGGACTTGCGGCTTTCTGGGGCTGGGGCCTAGGAAAGGGCCAGATACCGCGGCCACTTTCCAGGGGGGAACTCGGGACCGATCCCGAATCCCTAATCCCAGATCCCGAATGCCGAGCCCCCGAATCCCGAGACCGGAATCCCGAATCCCGTGCCCCGAATCCAGAAAGTAACTGGAGGGAAATCTTCATGCGTTTCTCAGTTTGCGTTTTCCTTTTTCTTGCCGCGTTGCCGGTGTCTGCGGCAGCGGCGCAGGGCGAGACAGCCAAGGCAGTGTCGCCCGCCGATCTTCGCAATGACGCGGCGGTGAAGCAGGTTCTGGCGGGGCAGCGCGACGACGCCAACGCCGCTTGGTGGGGCTTCGACGCCGCGGACAGTACGGCGGCGCTCCAGGCGGCGATTGATTCTCATGCCAAGCGCGTGCTGGTGCCTTACCTGGGCGCGCCGTGGATCGTGCGCCCCATCACTCTGCGCAGCGATCAGGAGATCGACTTCGAGCCCGGCGTGCTCATTCTGGCCAAGCGCGGGGAGTTTCAGGGGCCGGGTGATAGTCTGCTTTCCGCCGTAGGCGTTTCAAACCTCACGCTGCGCGGATATGGCGCGACGTTGCGCATGTGGAAGAAGGACTACCAGAATCCGCCCTACAAGAAAGCCGAGTGGCGCATGGGCCTTGCGATCCGCGGGTGCCGCAACCTGCGCGTGGAAGGCTTAAGAGTGGAGAGCAGCGGCGGGGACGGCTTTTACGTGGATGGCGGCGCCGGCCGGGACTGGAGCGAGGACATCATCATCCGCAACTGCACGGCCTTTGACAATCATCGGCAGGGCATCAGCGTGATCAGCGTGGTGAACCTGTTGGTGGAAAACTGCACGTTCGCGGCCACCGGCGGCACCGCTCCGGAAGCGGGAATCGACATCGAGCCTGACGCGCCGCAGCAACGCCTGGTGAACTGCGTCATCCGGAATTGCATCTTCGAAGATAACCACGGACACGAGATTGCGATTTATCTCCGGCAGATGAACCACACGACGGAGCCGGTTTCCATCCGCTTTGAAAATTGCCTGTCGCGTCAGACCGGTCCGGACGTCGGAGGCTGGTCCGGCATGACCGTGGGGGCGGTGGGCGATGACGGCCCCAAGGGGCTGATCGAATTCGTGGACTGCGTTTCCGAGAATACGGGCGAAGAGGGAACCAAGGTCTACGACAAATCCGTGGACGGAGCGTTGGTGCGCTTCGTGCGCTGCAAGTGGTCGAATCCCTGGACGTCCGCGCACCCGGAATACGCCGGCCCACGGGTTCCGGTGCTGATTGAGTTGCGCCGCCCGAGCCTTACTACCCATTTTGGTGGAATCGAATTCAAGGATTGCTACGTGTACGACAACGTCCACCGCCCGGCCTTGCAGGTTGAGGAGAATGGTACGGAGTTTGGCGTGCGGGAAGTGCACGGGCTCATTACGGTGCAGAATCCGTCGGGGGTGCGAATCCGCTTAGGCCACGCCCCGGTAAACGCGGATGTGCAGGTAGTCCCCGCCAATCCTCCCGAGCCGGCCGCAGGCAAAACGAAGTAGTTTGTGGCGCGGGTGTCCCCACCCGCGCTACACGCTTATTTCAGTTTTCAGATTGGACCTGTGCCTTCGGGAAACGATTGTGGACACCTAGCAAATGTTGGCTACTGTTGGCTATTGGGCGGGCGTCCTCCGCCTGGACTGACGGACATTTTGTCGCTCTGCATCTGAAATCTCATAGCCACCTGCCAGTGTGGACTAGTTGACCGATTCGCCCGCCCCTACGCTGCGAGCTTGCCGAACACGGGCCGGGCGGCGTGTGGCGTGCCTTGGGCAACTCCCACTTTGCCCGAATCCCCAACCCCCATCCCTGGCTCTGCCCTTGACACCTGGAACCTGATACCTGACACCTTTTCTCCAGCCCCGTATCCCGTGTCCCGCGCCTGATGGTAGACGAAAACGATCTTGCCGGGCGCGGGGACGGAGTCGCGGTCGGGGCGGAGGCCGCAGGCGTTCACCAGGTGGTCAATCACTTGGTCGGCGGCGGAGGTGGTAAAGGCCTCGCGGTAAATCAATCCATCGCCCAAGTCGGCCGCCAGATGCCGCCGGAAGAAGGGGCCGCGAGAATCCTTCGCCGTCCCCACGCACCACTCGCCAAACTCTCCACCAAATTTCCGAATGTGGCCCTCGATTTCCTCAATGATTTCGTCGTGGTTGATCGGCATGGTCACCCCCTTCGTGACTTTCTACTTGTTATTCGGTACTTGAGGGCATCCGCCCCCGGCCGGTCGCGAAGGGCAGCCAGCCAGGAACTCCTTGAGCTGGGCCCGCATGTACTCCGTTTGGCAAGTGATGGAGATTGTGGGTGCCTTGCGGGTCTTGTCTGGTGATAACACGCTCAGGGAGAACTTCTCATACCCCTCAGAGAGGCAACGCAGAAACTTCTCAATCGAGTCATCGGAGCCGGAAACTACGAAGCAAAAGGCGCCCTCCATCTCGGCGCTATCAACTCCTGCAGCTCCAATATAAAAGGTCTCTTATTTGCCAGCCTTCGACATTGCTTTTAGTACCAGCAGCTCAGATCCGAGCCCAGGAGCGGTCGGGCCAAGGAAAAAGCCGAGTTCAAAACCAGGAATCGTCTCGGGATTCGAAAAAGTGAAGAATAATTGGTATTGCCGCGACCGCCTTGATTTAGTGTCCACATCCTTTTCATCGGAGCTTTTCCATGTTTCGAAATCGATTTTGTACCTTCTGGTGGGATCATCTTTCTTCATAAACCAATTTGTTACGAGATGACAAGTGATACCCGCAGTTTTATTGCTCCACTCCTGTCCTCGAGCTGTTGAAGTGCCCAGCAAGGAAGTGCAGAAACACAGCGTGAGAAACCTCAATATTATTCGACGCATTTTATTTTCCCATAATTATATAGTAATTCGAACCCTGACCGATTGTGGTCACGGGATGGCCCTTCCTTGTTTCTACCCAAGGCATCCAATACAGCGTTGGCCGGCTGGCGCATGGCGAGCACAGCCATGCGCCTCGCGATCCACGCGGCGTGCGCGAATTCTTTCTTGGTGCTCTTCCACGCACCTCATTTCGAGCCCCCGCTGCCTTGATCGTTTTTTCGAAACGCAGAGCTGCGCTCGCTCTGCGCAATCCGGTGATGAAATCCAATCCGGAGAGGGAATCATGGAAAAGGTCTCATCCATCCGCCACCCTTCCGCGCGATCACTTCTTGCCCCCACCCAACGGCCGGTAGCGCGCGTTTATTCCGTTCCGCCCGGAATCACTCCGCGGCTTTTCGTCATCTGCATCTCCTCGCATGGGAATGCTTGGGTTCGTCATCGCGGGAAAAGACCACGGTCACAAAAGGGGTGACCGTGACTACGCCCTGGGGTCTGCGCCGGGCCGGGAGCAAAGCGAAGTAGGGTGAGCGTCATCAGTTTTCAGTAAGTGCGGCCTTTTCTTGGGTTCTTACTGAGAACTGACGACTGACAACTGACGACTATTTACCGGTGCGCTACGTTTTCCAGTCCGGTGCGGTTCTGAATCACCAGGTGCCGTCCCCGCGCCGTGACCAACTGCTCGCGGCGGAAGGAAGTGAGGGTGCGGCTTATGGTTTCCGGCGAGAGTTCCAGGACTTCGCTGATCTCCTGGCGGGAAAGCGGCAGCGTCAAGTTCAAATTGCCATTGTTGGCCGGGGTGTCGGGTGCGATGAGCGAGAGCAGGAACGTCGCCAGCTTCATGCGCGCGTCCTTAAAGCTCATGTCGGTCACCTGCTTGCGCACGCGTTCCAGCTCCCCTACCAGAAAGCGCACCATGCCGAGGGCAATTTCCGGATTGCCGCGCAGGTAGGTGGAGAAGTCTTCGCGCGGCGCCGCGCAAATCTCGGAGTCACGAAGGGCCACGGCGGTGAGAGGGTAGGAGGGATCCGTGAGGGATTCGAGGCCGAATAACTCGCCGGGGAAAAGCACCCCGGTAATCCGCTCCTTCTCGTTTTCCAGGGATTTCACGATCTTCACCAGGCCGGAGTGCAGGGCGAAGAGATGCTCCGCGTTGCCTCCCTCGAAGAACAGGATTTGGTTCCGGTGATAGCGGGCAGGTCGAAACACGCAACCTAACGCCTGAATCTGGTCGTTCGACAGATTGCGAAACAGCGAAGTCTTCAAAACGGGACAGTTGGAGCATCCAGGTCGCATATGCCTCTCCTCTTGGAATTTCGTCAGCCGGCCATTCCTCAGAAAGGGAGGCCGGTTGCCCTTCCTTCCCTGGCCAACTTCATGCCGCCGCTGGGGCCTCGTGCGAAATCGGAGGGCCCGAAAAAATCAAGACCTCACCCTCCGTGTCCGTTTCCGGCACGCCGCGAGACTCATCGCGCGTTAGTACACGCATCGGAACCAGTCAGGCTGCCTGGGCGGTTCCCAGTTCGGAGAAATGACCCAGATAGGGCCGGGTCACCTTCGCGAAGTCTGAGTAGCGCATGCGGATGCAGTCTTCGTGAGTTCCTGCGCAAAATAAAACCTTCTCCGCATTTGCCACCGCTCGGTCCACCCACACTTCAAGCCCATAGAGATTGCCCAGGGGCGGTACCGCGCCAAGATCGCAGTCTGGAAAAAGGTCTACCAGCTCGCTTTCTACGAGCATCTCGAGATGATTCGCTCTCAGGGCGGATTTGAGCTCCTGAAAGTTCAGCCGGTGCGCTGCTGGCATGACCAATACCACGAGTTTACTGTCCCCACTTGCCACTACTGCCTTCACGCACTTCTTGCCCGACACATGCAGGGAATGCGCAACCTCCTGCGCAGTATAGGCTTGCGAGTGGTGAAGGGTCTCGTAGGGGACATTCTGGGAGTCCAAGTAGTCGCGGATCCGCTGAGGTATGGCCATCTTCCCCTCCGTCAAAACGAATTACGACTGTTCCCAACTGATGCGCACGGCAATTGCCCTGCCAGAGTCGGCCCAATTCCTGGCCCGGTGGAGGGCTCCGCCGGAGGTTATGATAGGTGGGGGGTAGTCTTTTGTTTTGTGATGTTTATCAATTTTCACAAACATCAATTGAGGGTGTGGCGACCTGAGGGCGAAACTCCGTCGGGTTCGATGCGAAATTCAACCCATGACAGGCGCGGATTTTTTCTCTGTTGTATGTCATAAGGCGTGGGGACATTAGGTCATTGAATCCAGCCCGTCTCGGCAATTTAAGATGTGGGGATGACGTACTATTTGCCCCTTCATCCTCCCCCGCAGACCGACAAGAAGCGGGGCCAAGCCTTGCCCATACCTCTCCGCGCCATGGAGCTGAACCAGGCTGAGATCCGTGCCCACTATGACGCGAGCCGGCGCGGTCGCTGCTTGGCCGAAATGGATTTGATGACGGTATAGCCCCGACCGGTGGCGGGAAGTGGCGACTTCGCTTGGGCAACCGCCGCGCGCAGGAGCGCCTCAACCTCCGGCTTCGCCAGCGTTGCCGCGCTCTCCAGACGGATAAAGCGAGTCTGATTTCCACTGCCCAGCAGGATCTTGTGAGGATCGGCCAATCTCGCTCCATAGATAAAACAGAGGCCGACCCCCTTCGCGTTCGCGGCCAAAGAGACAATACTGTCTGACGCCCGCTCGGATGCAGAAAAGCCGATGGCAAGAAAGTTGTAGTTGTCGTAGACCAGTTCGATAGCGGTGGGAAAGCGTTTGCGCACCGCCAAGCGTGCGGAGCGAATGCGTTTCGCCATCGGAGGGTCGAACTTGGCGATGAACCCGGCAAGTTGGTTGGCGGGCGATTCAGCCCGCGCAGGCTTAGCACTCTTCTTCATGTTGGTCTCCTGCTTCCTATTTTAGCGAATCCCCTGGGAAATTGTCACGGCACCTACGGCGGGACGCTTGGCGTTTCCCTTCAAATCTTCCTCGCTGCAAACGTCGCCCGATGGCAGACGGTCACGCCGGCGTCGACCGGCCGCGGCGATGGCCCGTGAAGAAAGCGCAGTGCGAGCTGACGGGGCACTTTTCGCACTTCGGCTTGGTGCGTTTGCAGATCTCCTGGCCGTGGCGTTTCAGCAGCAGGTAGGCGCGCTTCCGGGCGTCGAGGGTTTCCGGCACTTCCGCGGCGATGGCCTGCTGCGCTTCCCGATAATTGACGCCGTAGTTCTCGCGTTCCTGGCCGCGCAGGACACGCACCAGGACCTGCGGACAATTGGAAGGGACCGCGGCAAGGGGCGCGATCCCGGCAAACAGCAGGATGCGATCGGCTCCCGGGTCGGCAATACTGGGGAATTTCTTTAAGGTCTTTCGTGCCGCGGATAGCGGCCCGCTCAGAGCGGCGCGCAAATCGCCGCCCAACTCGTCTTTCACTCGCCGGGCAATCTCTTTCAGCCGCAGGGCACGCAATTCCGGAACCATGCCGCCCGGCTTGAGGGCGGCAG
Organism: Terriglobia bacterium; assembly: GCA_049522495.1. Taxonomy (GTDB): domain Bacteria; phylum Acidobacteriota; class Terriglobia; order UBA7540; family UBA7540; genus Bog-366. The sequence continues at coordinate 7,800 of JBEKNU010000198.1, read as the reverse complement.
CGAGCTTTTGCGGTGACGCTGCAAGCAGGTTATACGGCTCGATGCCAACTTCCAGGTTCAGCTTCTCCCAGCCTTTGCTGCACGTCGCATCGCTCGCCGGATACCCACAGTGCCACCACACGATGAATTCGTAGGGGTCCTCGGGCCAGCACGGTTCCTGCCGGCCGTAGAATTTCTCCAGTTCGTCGAGCAGTTCAGGAGTCGTCAGCGCCGTTCGTCGCATGGAAGCCTCAAATCGTAGCGCGCAACCCCAGTGCGCCGCAAGCGCCGGTTTAACGTGCCTGCCCTTGAATCCTCATCCATGCGATACTCTTCCCTAGGAGGTCGACGATGATTTCAGGGGCCCACATGATTATCTACACTACCCATGAGGAGGTTGATCGAGCCTTCTTCCGTGATGTTTTGGGCTTCCGCTCGGTGGATGCAGGTGGAGGGTGGCTCATCTTCGCTTTGCCGCCGGCCGAAATTGCCTTTCACCCCGCAGCCGAGAACGGCAAGCACGAGATCTACCTCACGTGTGACGACGTGGCAGCCACCATTCGAACTTTGAAAAAGTATAAGGTCAAGTGTGATCCGGTGGCCGACCGAGACTGGGGCCTGCTGACACACATTTCCTTGCCAGGAGGCGGCAGGCTCGGCTTGTACCAGCCGAAACACCGGGTGGCTGCACGAAGAAAGAGTAGCAAGCCTCGCCGCTAAATTGACGGCGGGGACGGAGCCGCGGGGTCACTGGCGATTCGAAGAGCACTTCGCTCGGGTCCTTCGTCCCCACAGCTTGCTTCCCGGCGTAAATCCAGCTTCAGGGCGTCAAGTCTAGTTTCTCGATAAGAGCTTTGGCGTCCTTGGGAGCTTTAGCATCTTTGATGGCGCCTTGTTCGTGATGGATTTTTTCCAGCAACTTGGCGGCTGCATCGTGCTGGGCTTTTGCCGTCTCAACGGCTTCCTTGGATGCCGTGGTGTCTTGCGCGGCCTTGTCGAGGCAGCTTTCCAGTTCTTCCAACATGCCATCGTGGATAGTGAGCTTGTTTACGGCACTCTTCTGGTGGTTAAGGCGTTCAAAATCCGGCAGGCTTTCCTTTTTCACCGTGTCCGTGAGTTCCACCAAAGCCTGCTTGGATGCATCCACCATGGACTCCTCATCCTTGCAAGCCTGCGCGAGAATCGGCTGCGGCCCCAAAATGAGTCCCACGCCGGCCCCTACCAGGAGGGTTATTCCCCATAGCCTTTTCATGGCTGCGCCTCCTCGATCCAACTGGGATTTTTCCCGGGGTACGCTGCCCGAGGGCAGTTCTTTCTGGAACCCGCGATTGAACTTGCGGCTGATGCTAGCATAACCCGCACCAATTTGCTTTATTATCGCCGCGCACCCAGCGGCTTCGGAATCTTCGAAAACATATTGAATCCCCGCGGGCGCTAAAGTACGATGCACGCCGAAATCTATTCGGGGGAACTCTCACATGGAATGGATAAAGCACATGCTTTGTCTCGTGGCCGCGGCGCCGCTGGTTTTTGGAGCGCTCTTGGCGATGACGGATGCCGCGGGGCCATCCGGTTGGAAGCAGATCAGCGCCGCAAGAATTCTGGAGAACATCAAGGTTCTATCGTCGGACGAATACGAAGGGCGCGCGCCCGCTTCCAAGGGTGAGGCGCTGGCCACCGGATATATCGAGGGGCAATTCAAGCAAGTCGGGCTGAAACCTGGGAATCCTGATGGAAATTACTTTCAGGAAGTGCCGATGGTGGGCATCAAAGCTGATCCCAGCGCGCAGTTGGTGTTCACCGACGATACCAGCGGCAAGCAAGAAACGCTGAAATTCGCCGATGACTTCGTGGCCTGGACCAAACGCGTGCAGCCGGCCATCAACATTGATGCGGACATGGTTTTTGTGGGTTACGGTGTGGTGGCCCCGGAGTACCACTGGGATGATTTCAAGGGGGTGGACGTCAAGGGCCGAATTCTCGTGGTGTTGATTAATGACCCACCGGTGCCGGACCCCAAGGATCCTTCCAAGTTGGACGAGAAGACTTTCAAGGGCAAGGCGATGACCTACTACGGTCGTTGGACTTACAAGTTTGAGGAAGGCGGCCGCCAAGGGGGCTCTCGGGTGCCTGATCGTGCACCAGGCCGGCCCGGCGGGCTATCCCTGGGGCGTGGTCCGCAGCAGCAATACGGGCGAGCAGTTCAGCCTGGTGACTGCTGACCAGGGAATGTCGCGATGCGCCGCGGAAGGTTGGATGACTTACGAAAAGGCGAAGCAATTATTTGCTTTGGCCGGGAAGGATTTCGACGCGCTGGAAAAATCGGCCGCGAGCCGCGATTTTCACCCCGTGGACCTGCGCGTGAAAGCTTCTCTCGCGCTCCGTAACACCATCCGCACGATCAATTCCAAGAATGTGGCGGGCAAAGTGGAGGGCTCCGATCCCAAACTACGCGACGAGTATGTGATTTACACCGCGCACTGGGACCACCTGGGCATCGGTCCGGAAGTCAACGGCGACAAGATCTATCACGGGGCGGTGGATAATGCTTCCGGGGTTGCGGGCCTGGTGGAACTTGCCGACGCGTTTACCCACGTGCAACCGCCGCCGCGCCGCACTATCCTGTTTCTCTCGGTAACAGCGGAGGAGAAAGGTTTGTTGGGCTCTCAGTACTATGCCGAGCATCCCCTCTATCCGTTGACCAAAACCCTGGCGGAAATCAACATGGACGGACTGAACTTGCTGGGGCGCACCAAGGATATCGAGGTCATCGGGCTGGGGCAGTCGACCCTGGATGACGTGGCCAAAGCCGTGGCGGCAGAGCAGGGAAGGGAGGTGATGCCGGATGCCGAACCGGAAAAGGGCTTCTACTATCGCTCCGACCACTTCAATTTCGCCAAGCAGGGAGTGCCGGCGCTCGACCCGCACAGCGGTGTGGAATACCTCGGCAAGCCGGAAGACTGGGGGCTCCAGATGCGCCGTCAGTACACCAGCGAGGACTACCACAAGCCCTCTGACAAAATAAAACCCTACTGGGACCCCCGGGGGACGGTGGAAGACTTGCGCCTTCTGGGAGAAGTCGGCTACCGCGTCGCCAATGCCCAAACCTATCCGGCGTGGAAGGCCGGTTCCGAGTTCAAAGCGAAGCGCAAAGCCATGTTGAAGAAAGCCGAATGATGTAAACTGTGTGCCTGACCATCGTATGATGCACTGATGACTTATCCTGATCTGAGAAGTGCTGCGGTTTTCCCGAAAGTGGGATCTGTCACGACCCCATCCTTGAAGGTATGGTGCTTGCGGTGTTGACGGTGGATTGACGGCCGCATCATCGCCGGCAAACCGGAGGTGATCATGTCCCCTGAATCTCAACGAGTCCAGCCAAAACCCTATAAGCATTTGCTGCATCGCGCCATGGCTTTTCTCGCGGTACTGGTTGTGGCGCGTTTTGAACTCGAACTGGTGGGCCTGCCTCAAGACATGGCCCGGTTCATTTCCGCCACCACCGGTGTGCTCTTCGTGGCAATTTACATCGCCGCGGTGGGCCCGCTGCGGGGTTGCCTGCAAAAGTTTTCCCAGCTTCCTCTTGCGGCGCTGATCCTCTCCGCCTGGACCGAGGCATGGATCATCCTGGCGACGGTCATTGCCGCGGTGCTGCATTTGGGGCGCAGCCATTTTGCCGAGAAGGAAGACTTCGGTAACTGGGGCCACCTCGGTGGGCATTTGCTGGGCCACGCCATCGAAACCGGCGTGTTCTTTGCGATCATGCTGCTGTTGATGACGTTTGTTCACATCCTGTGGCGATGGCCGGTGACGGTCGCTCCCGGAGCCATGCTGGGAGTGTTTGTGATCATGCGATTTTGGACTGAGGCCATGGGGCTTGAACCCTTCCGCACGAGCGCCTGGAGTTCCACGCTGCTACTCTTCCTCAGCGCATTTTACCTGGGCGGGGTGGGGCCGCGGGTGGGACTCGCGAAGGCCCGCCAACTCCTGGTTCCGTCCCTGGTGCTGGGATGGACGTGGCGAATGTGGGTCTTCCTCGCCACGGTGTTTGCCGCCCTCGTGCCCTTCTTCAAGACCCACTTCTTCGATCGCTCGCGCGGCGGCGTTCCTCTGCGCTTGGCGGAAGCGCTGGGGGCAAGCGTCATCGAGGGGTTCATCGCCGGGCTACTCGTATGGGGCATTGCCACGTGGATTGCCCGTGCGACGAACCCGGGCGGCGCCACACCCCCAAGTGATACCTAGCCTGCCTTTCACCCCGCAGGAGCGTGTGTGACAACCGGTGAAACGGAGTTGTCGCGCCGCCTGCGCCAGATGTAGCACGGACATCCAACCCGTGTCGACCACGGCAAGGATGGCCGTGCTACGGTTTTCACACAGGTGCGCGGTCCTGGGGAAATCGCTCCTAAAAGAGATTCCACAGGAGTTGCGTATAGACTTCGTGATGGAACTGGACCTCCGGCGCCTTGACCATTGTCCCGAGCAATCGCGGGCAGCGATCCGCGGCGGCCTTTTTCAAGTCAGCAAACCGGCTCTTCACGTCTTCGCCAAGCAACTTTGTCGTCCATTCGGCGCTCTTGAAGCTATTGATGGCATCGTAGATGTTGTCAGGCAAATAACGAAGGGCACTGCGGAGATTCTCCACCTTGGCAATATCGCCCTCCAGGCCGGTTTTGAAGATAGAGTACAGCAACAAGTAGGGATTGGCATCGGGAGCGACCGCGCGGATTTCCAACCGGGCGCTGCGCGAATTGCCGAGAGGAATTCGCACCATCGACCCGCGGTCCACGGCCGAGGCTTTGAGTTGATTCGGCGCCTCGAAATGCGGGTCCAGCCGGCGGTAGGCATTAACGCTGGAGTTCATGATCAAGCACAGGTCGTTGCCGTGGGTGAGGATCCGGTCCACAAACTGCCAGGCAAACGGGCTCATTTTTTCCAAGCCCTGCGGGTCCCAAAACATATTCTTGTTGTCCTTCATGACCGACACGTTGGAGTGCATTCCCGTGCCATTTATGCCCACGATCGGCTTGGGCAGGAAACACGCACTGAGCCCCATCTTGGTGGCGACCTGCCGGCAGACCAGTTTGTAAATCTGGACCTGGTCGGCCGCGGCCACCACTTCGGCATATCCATAGTTGATTTCGAACTGAGAAGGGGCGACTTCCGGGTGGTCCTTTTCGTTCTGGAATCCCATGGCCCGCTGCACTTCCGCGGCGTGATCGATGAACGCGCGCAGCGTGTCGCCGGGAAGGGAGTGGTAATACCCGCCGGCGCTGACAAACTCGAACTTTTCTGTTTCATGATAGTTCCGCTCGGCGTCAACACCCTTGAAAAGGAAGCCTTCAATTTCATTAGCGGCGTTTAAGGTGTAACCGTCCTTTTCATAAAGACTGTTGGCATAGGCCTTCAGCACGGCGCGGAGGTCAGCGGTATAGGGTTTTCCATCCTTATCGATGACCTCGCCGAACACCATGACCTTTCCGGGTCCAAAAACATCCGCGGGCCCCCAGTAAAAGGCTGACCAATCGATTCCGAGCCGCAGGTCACTCTCGTGTTGCGCCGCAAAGCCCCGAATCGAAGAGCCATCGAAAGTGAGGTTATCCCAGCTCTTGATAATGAATTTCTTGTCGTAATCGAGCATGTGCAGCCGGCCTTCGAGGTCGCTGAAAAGCACGGTCACGGCTTTAATCCGTTTCTCGTCGGTCAGGTACTTGAGGCGGTCGCCTTGAATCTGCTGCGCGGGAACGCGCTTGAGCCGCTGCTCCTTGGCATGCAGATTCATTTCTTCCAATTCGCTGTAGGGGAGTTCTAAGTGGTTTTGCAGTTCGTTGCTCATGCATCTCCTTTAAGGCCGGGAATCCCGGAAAGTTTGTTCAAGCTGAAGTCTCGGAACACGTCGACACTGCTGCGTGGAGAAGCGGCTCCGGTCGCGGATTCAGATTTAAACTGGGTGAAAGCCTAACCCTTCTATTGTTAGCAATACGGCGTGGAACTGGCAATGGTTTTACCTATGAATAATCTTTATGGCAAGGATTGGCGGGCCCTTGCCATGCGGCTCGACGTTGGGTCCATTTCGGGTGCGGTAGAGTTTTACTGAGGTTTATCCAGTAAAGATATTATCTTGTCCGTGTCGTAGACACAGCCTCCCCACACACCTCCGCTGGCCTGAACCAATGCAGCCCAGAGGCGTGTGTCTTCAGGGAGCGAGGCGTGCGGGCGCAAATCACCACGCGGCTCCCGCTGCGCCAGGCGGCGCGAGCCTTCTCCGGCGCCGAACAGTTCGTGAACGTCACCCACGAGATGAAGAGAGCCGGTCAGATGTTTGCGGTCAATCACAATCTCGATCCGGTCGCCGTCCTGAACCTTTCCGATTGCTCCGCCAGCCAATGCCTCCGGGGAGATATGGCCGATGCACGCACCGGTCGAGACGCCGCTGAATCGCGCGTCGGTAAGAACCGCCACATGCTTGCAATGCGGGAGCTGTTTGAGCGCGGAAGTGATCTGATAGATCTCCTGCATGCCCGCGCCGGCCGGGCCGCCGCAGATGAGCACGATGACGTCACCTTGCGCCACCTCTCCGTTCTTGATGGCCTGAATCGCGGAGGCTTCCGTGGTAAAAACTCTGGCCGGGCCGACGTGCCGGTAGACGTCGTTCTCGTCGATGAGCGAAGGATCAATGGCGGTGCTCTTGATGACGGAGCCCTCCGGCGCCAGATTGCCCACCGGAAAACAGATGGTCGAGCCAATACCTTTCCGCCGCGCCTGATCGGGCGACATGATCACGTCGTCCGGATCGATGCCGTCCTGCTCCCGCAGGCAGCGGCGCAATTCCTGGCGGCGAGGACTCGCTTGCCACCAATCCAGGGAGGTTTCGAGCGTTTCTCCGGAGACGGTCTTTACGCTGGTATCGAGAAGTCCGGCCCGGCGCAGGTGCAGCATCACCTCGGGGACGCCGCCGGCGAGGAAGACTTGGACGGTAGCAAAATTGCGCGGTCCATTCGGCAGGGCATCCACCAGACGGGGCACTTGGCGATTCACTTCGGCCCAGTCGGAAGCGATTGGGCGTCGCAGTTTCGCCGCAAACGCGATGGCCGGAACATGGAGCAGCAGGTTGGTAGAACCGCCGAAGGCCGCATGGACGACCATGGCGTTCTGGATTGCGGCCTGCGTCACGATGTCGGAGGCGCCCATTTGCAACTGATGCAGGCGCAAAATGGCCCGCGCCGAGCGTCGAGCGGCATCCAGCCAAATGGGCTGGCCGGAAGGCGCGAGCGCCGTGTGGGGCAGCGCGAGTCCCAGTGCCTCGCCCACCACTTGCGAGGTCGCCGCGGTGCCGAGAAACTGGCATCCGCCCCCGGGAGTGGCGCAGGTGCGGCAGCCGACCTCGGCGGCGTACTCGACGCTGATTTGGCCCTGAGCAAAGCGCGCGCCGAGGGTTTGGATCTTGGCTGCGTCCTCTCCGGATTCGGGCAGAAGCGTAATGCCACCGGGAACCAGAATCGTGGGAGTTTTTCCTGACGATGCCAGGGCCATCATCATGGCGGGCAGGCCCTTGTCGCAGGTGGCAATGCCGATCACACCTTTGGCGGTGGGCAGAGAACGGATGAGACGACGCAGCACGATGGCGGCATCGTTGCGGAAGGGAAGCGAGTCCAGCATGCCGGTGGTGCCCTGAGTGCGTCCATCGCAGGGGTCCGTGCAAGCTCCGGCAAAGGGGACGGCACGCAGCTCCTTCAATTCCCGCGCCGCTTCGGCCACCAGGAGTCCCACTTCCCAGTGTCCCGTGTGGAAGCCGAGAGCGATGGCCTCTCCGTTCGCGGCGCG
>JBEKNU010000197.1:0-14592 GCA_049522495.1 Terriglobia bacterium | reverse complement strand
AGAGCTGTGCTCTGCGCAATCCGGCAAAGACGGAGACCAATCTTCGGATCGGGAGCGCGAGTCTCAGGAAGAACCGCCCCGATGCATCGGGGCGCTACACCCGCTCAACCGCGCGCGCGGCGTCCTCTGTTAGAAACTGGAGCGTGGTGTAGAATGGGCTACGGCTGGGGTTACCGAAAACTGAGGGCTAACGACCGGAGACTTACTACCCTCCGGTTAGGAGTCGGACCATAATAAAGCTCATCCAACTCGTCATTTTAATTGCCATAGCTGCTGTACCGCTGTATGGCCAAGGCAACTATGAAATCCAGGTTTACGGCGCTGACACGGTGGCGCCCGGACGCACCATGGTTGAGCTGCACAGCAACTTCACCTTCGAAGGGTTCAAGACAATCAATCAGGGTGTGCTTCCCGATGAGCACCAGCTTCACGAGACGGTGGAGATCACCCAGGGCTGGACAAGCTGGTTTGAGACCGGCCTCTACATCTTCACCAGCTACGGCCCTCATCAGGGCTACAAGTGGGTGGGCGATCACATCCGCCCGCGCGTGGCCGTGCCGGAGAGTTGGCATTGGCCGGTGGGAGTGAGCGTTTCGACGGAAATCGGCTACCAGCGGCCCATCTTTTCCGGCGACACTTGGACTTGGGAAATTCGCCCCATCGTGGATAAGCAGTGGAAGTCCTGGTACCTGGCCTTCAATCCCGCCCTCGAGCGGTCGTTCCACGGACCAAGCGTGCCCGAGGGCGTGGGCTTTTCTCCCAACTTCAAGGTGGCTTATTCGTTGACTCGCAAACTCAGCGCCGGCCTGGAGTACTACGGATCGCTCGGACCGGTTACCGGCTTTGACCCTCTGTATCAGCAGGAGCAACAGATCATTCCCTCGATTGACTACGATTTCGGCCCGAATTGGGAATTCAACCTTGGCGTGGGCGTGGGCGCAACGCGCAGCACCGATCATCTGCTGGTTAAGATGATTATTGGGCGGCGCTTTCGATTCATCACGCCGCGTGTGCCCCGCATTTTGAGGCCGAATCCCGCCGGTGGAGGGAGTAATTGACCAGGGTTTCGAGAATTGCGTACGCTGCGGCCCTTCTGTTAATGAGCCTCTCGCTTGCCTCTGCGCCATTCGTCTTGAACTTCACTTGGGCGCGCGAAAATGCGCGAAGCGCCTTGGATTGCGGCGGCTCGACGCCGCCTTGGTCTTTGTCCTTGGCGTTATTCCAAGGCGGCGCCGAGCCGCCGCAGTCCAAGGTGCCTTCGGCACAGGTAGTTTCGAACTACCCCGTGCCTCCCGGCCTCCCGCCCGTTCCCTGGCCGGAAGACAATCCTTACTCACCGGCGCGCGCCGAACTGGGCAAGGTGCTTTTTTTCGATGGGCGGCTTTCCTCGAACGGCGTGGTATCGTGCGCCTTCTGCCACGAGCCGGCCCATGCCTTTGCGGCCAGCACGCCGCTTTCTCGGGGCGTGGATGGAAAGCCGGGAGTTCGCCACGCCCAAACTCTCATCAACCGCGCCTGGGGTAAATCGCAATTTTGGGATGGCCGGGCAGCCACGCTCGAAGCGCAGATTGCTTCTCCCATCACCAACCCGGATGAAATGGGCATGACCACCGATGGGGTGGCGCAAAAGGTTCGCAGCATCAAAGGCTACGAGCCGCTTTTCGCCGCTGCCTTCGGCGACAGCTCGATTACGTTTGATCGTATTGCCAAAGCCATTGCCACCTTCGAGAGAACGATCGTATCGGGAAACTCCGCTTACGACCGCTACCTGGCCGGCGATAAGTCGGCGCTGACGAAGCAACAGAAGGACGGCCTGGATTTCTTCAACAAGAAGGGTGAATGCGCGGAGTGCCACTCCGGGGTCAACTTTACCACGGAGAAATTCGCCAATCTGGGCGTGGGCATGGACCGGGCGAACCCCGATCCGGGCCGCGCCGCCATCACCCAGAAGCGCAGCGACACCGGGAAATTCAAAGTGCCCACGCTGCGCGACCTTGCCGCTCGCGCCCCCTACATGCACGACGGCAGCATCAAAACTCTCGCGGAGGTTCTGGATTTATACGCGAAAGGAGGGCTACCCAACCCGCACCTGGATACGCGCCTCACGCCCTTTTATCTGGATGAGGAGACCAAGCGCGATCTGCTGGCTTTCCTCGACTCCCTCAACGGCGAGGGGTGGCAAAAAATCACGCCACCTGCGACGTTTCCGCAATAGCCGGTTTCGTATAGAGCCACAAAGGAAAGTCAAAAGGCAAAGCGCAAAAGTCAAAAGGCAAAAGTGAAAAGCTCGTAGCGCGGACCCCCGAATTTGGTATCCGCGGTTCTTCCGTAGCAAAAAACCCCAAAACTCAAAGACGGACATGTCCTTGGATTTGTACTCAGGACCTTAACTGTGCCGGATTGCGCAGAGCGCAGCTCTGCGATTCACGTCCATCTCCCGCGCAAAAACGCAGACCTGCGCTCTGCGCAATCCGGCACCAACAATATTTCAACGAATTTGCGCATGGGTTGTGAAATCCTCCCGCAAAATCGCGGCCCCTCGGATTCGAGAGGGCCGTAGCGCGGACCCCCGGTTTTGGGGTCCGCGGTTCTTCACGAGAAAATACAACGAATTTCAAAGATACAGACCCACCTTCGGGTTTTGGAGTGCGAGCCGAATGAAGAACCGCACAAAACCGGAGGCCTGCGCTAAACTTGCTCTTGACAACAAGAAGCCGCGGACCGAACCGGTTCGGGCTACGCTTGCCCGTGGAAAGCATGTTCTTTGCATGGAGGTAGAAAGTGAAGTCGAAGTTTTCAACCGCACTCTGCCTGCTCGTGCTCACTGTATCCGCCGCCTCCGCTCAGGCTCCGGCGGTCCTTAATCCGAATGCGCCCAAACCTGGCACACCGGCTCCCGCGCTCACCTTCACCCAAGTGCTGCAAGCGCCCGCTGGGACCAAGGTGGATTGGCCGTCCCTCCGCGGCAAGGCCGTCGTGCTGGAGTTTTGGGCTACCTGGTGCGTTCCCTGCCTGGCGGAGATTCCCGTGCTGAACTCTCTGGTGGCGTCCGTCGATCCCGCGAAGGTCCAGATCATTTCCGTCGATGATGAAGATCCCGCCGTCGTGGAAGACTTCCTGAAGAAGAAACCCATCTCCGGCTGGATCGGAATCGACACCTCAGGCGAGCTTTACAAGCGTTTCGGAGTCAATGCCCGTCCCGCCACCATGGTCATTGATCCCCAGGGCCGCGTCGTGAACACGACCGTTCGCCCCGAACAACTGAAGAGCGATCAACTCCTGGCTCTGGCCGATGGCAGGCCCGTCACCTTGGGCGGCAAGGTCGATCCCAAGGTGCAGGCCGAGCTCGATGCGGCCACGGAAAAGGCGCTTTCGGACCAAACCGGGAAAAAGGCGGATTCAGCGCAGACGCTCTTTGAAATCACCCTCAGCCGAGCGGAGCCCTCCAAGGACGGTAAACGGCAAAACCAGCACATCATGCTGCTCGGCCCCGAGATCGACATTACCAATGCACCGCCAGCAACATTGCTGTCCTACGGAGCCGGTGTGGCCCCAACCCGCATCACCACCCGCGGCGCCCTTCCCGACGCTCAGTACAACCTGCATGTCGAGGCTCCCGGCGCGGACCCGAAACTCCTCGGTCAAGCCATCGAATTGGCCATTGCCTCCGGCGCGGGTCTTCACATCGAACACCAGACTGCCCTCACGGATGCTTACATACTCACGGCGAAGCCCGAGGCCAAGGACCATTTGACCCAATCACCTTATCCAGGCATCGCCAGGTTCAATCCCCAGACGCAGACTTTGCAGTGTTTGAACGCCAGTCTCGATCAGCTCGCAAGCGCACTCGAAAAGGCTCTGGGTACTCCCGTGGTCAACGAAACGGGTCTCTCGGGAATGCTGATGCTTAATCTGAAAATTGCTCCCAAAGACCTTTCGTCGGCCAACGACGCCCTGAAGGGTATTGGCCTCGGCCTTAGCCCGGCTAAGCGTCCCATTGAAACGGTGATTCTCTCTGCCGCTCCGGCAGCGGGAAAGGAATCTGCGCCCTCGGCCACCGCGGCCAAGCCGCACCCTGAATAGGTATACTCAACCAAGGTTTCGCAATATGACTTCCTTAAACGACGCCTAGGTTCGCGCGACCGTCCGCCGCATTATTGGCATGCGCGGCCCAGGAAGAGGCGGCGCCGGCAGATCGAGTTGATCACCTAGCACGACATGGAGTTTAGCCCGGCGAAGTCGAAGAGGTTGGTTTGAGCAAGCATTGATTCAACGGGCGAAGGCATCCGGACCCAATCCCGTGTATTACATACTTTGGACAAACTGCCTCCGGGCGGCATCTTTTCTGCGTGGTGATCCAATTTCCCCATGGCAAGGGCTTCCCGGTCACGGCCCGGCCGATGACTCGCAAAGAAAAAGGACGATACGACAGATGGAAAAAACAATAAGGAGGCGAAGGTTACCGGATACCGATTCAGTCGAAGAATTGGCTGGTTTCTGGGATCACCACGACCTCACGGACTTCCAGCACGGTCTGGAAGAGGTGAGCGAACCTGTGTTTGTGTGCGCGAAAGGGACTTCAGTGAGCATCGAACTACGGCCGGCCGAGGCTCAGCAACTCAAGAAAATCGCCCGCTCCAAGGGCGTCAAGGAAACCACCATTCTAAGGCGATGGATACTGGAACGACTTCACGAGCCTTCCCCCCTTTAACGACCGCCTACCAAGCCGTTGCACGCGCCAGAGGTGATGGCCTTTACGCCCGACGAAGTGATGGTGTGAAGTCAAGTTCCCCAGGCATTTGTAACCACCGCCGTGCGAGAAGGGACGACGATTTACGCGGGCTTGCGCAGAGCGCAGATCTGCGGTTCACGTCCATCTGCCGCGCCAAAACGCAGAGCTTTGCTCTGCGCAATCCGGCAAAGGGCACGAATTTCAAATACGCAGCCCCGCCCTCGGTTTGGGGAGTAGGGGTAGGGCTTGCCCGCCCTTCTTGGTTCCGCGGCGATGGACTGAGGGTGGGATCGGTTATGCAGGACGATAGAGATTGACTCCTGCCGCGGCCGCTGCCCGAGCAAGTCTTCCATCCAGCGTCCACAACTGGCAATTCGAAAGCAGCGAGGAAGCCAGGAGATGCGCATCGATCCAGCCGATGCCGAGGCCCCAAAGTTTCCGGGCTTCAACCAAGCTGACAACCTCCTCATGGGTTGCGGAAAGGGCCGACGGGAGCGCGTCGAGATCGCTCAGGATGCGCGCACGGTGCTTCAAGTTGCCACACGCCAGTTCACCCAGAACGAACGGATGCACCATGACCAAGGCCTGGCTGAGTAAATCGCCAAGCTTCGAACCACCGATGCGGAAGTGGGAGATCCACGCCGAGGTATCGACAAGAATCATCGCCTCGCCCCGTTCCGCCGCCTCGGCACAGAGCGCAGCCCAGGCTCGGCGCCGCCCAGCGCGGCCAAGCGCCGAGCGGCTTCGCGCGCAATCAAGGCCTCTAATCCGGCCCGCACCAATGCGGTCTTTTTCCGGATACCCGTCAATTGGCTTGCGCGCTCGAACAAATTCTGATCGATAATAAGTGTAGTTCTCATATGCCTAAGTATGCATCATCAATGCATATAGATCAAACCCGATCGTAAGGGACAGCCGCGCGAGAAGTGGGTCGCCACACTGTCGCCAGGGCTAAAAGTCCGCCAATCTTACTGGCGGACGGCCTTTTGTGGCTGCGGGCTTTGGCAATGATCACAAGCCCGCGGTCAATTCCAGAGCAAGAGTAGGCTCTTACCGAGCAAATGCCACGAATTTCAAAGACGGAGGCCAATGCTCGGGTTATTAGCGCGAATCGACGTAAGAGCCGCGGACCCCAAATGCGGGGGTCCGCGCTACGAGCGCTTAACGATGGTCGTGTGTCCCCGAAAAATGGGAACGAGTGGAATGAAAAAAACACCTCCGGGCCATAGTGATGTATTCTTGCCGTGTGTCGCGCCTGCGTCGCCCTTATCTTTCCGATCGATTCTTCTTCATCACGGTGCGGCTGATCGAGCGGCGCCGCAAACTCGAGGACGCCGATTTCGAGCGTCTGGCGCTGTCTATCCGCAGGGTGCGCGCCAAGCATCCATTCTTCCTGACCGCCTGGGTGTTTCTTTCCAACCACTGGCATGCAATCCTGGCCCCGCAATACCCGCTAACCATTGCTGCGGTTCTGAAATCCATCAAGAATAGCTCGACGATACTCGTCAACGATGTGCGCGGATCAACGGGGGAGGTATGGCAGGAGCGCTATTTTGACCACGCGCTGCGAACCGTGAAGGAATACCACGAGAAGATGGAGTACATTCACCTGAATCCCGTAAAGGCGGGCCTGGCCGGTCAACCGCAGGGCTGGCGGTGGTCGAGCGTGCACGAATATTCCGGCATGACGCCGGCGGAACAGATGGGCCGCTGCGGGTTGACGATCGACCGGGTAAGTTTGCCGTGTGACCCGAAAACCCGAATCTAAGTTCTTACCGAACAAATGCACTGAATTTCAAATACCCAGCCCGCCTCGAAATCGGAAGCGCACGTAGCAGACCCCCGCTTTTGGGGTCCGCGGCTCTTACCGCGAAAAAACACAAACCTCAATGACAGGGGCGTCACCTCGATATCCGGAGCGCGAGTCGAAGTAAGAGCCGCGGACCCCAAATTCGGGGGTCCGCGCTACGGTTGCCCGCGCTCGGAATTGCTTGCGCGTGTCAAAGAAAGAACGGCGGACTCGCGCCCCATACGCCGTGTCCCGCTTCCCGTCTCCCGTGCCCCGTCCCTTCACCTGCCGCCGGTCCAGCGGATGGTGTCTTGGACCAAACGGCGGTAAGCAGGGTAGAGATGAGCGCTCTCACCGTGGCCGAGTTGGATGTAGACCACGCGCGATTTCGAGTAAGGGCTGACCCAGGCCACGGGGCCGTCACTGGTGGGAGCGTCGGATTGGAGCAACACCTTCACGTCCGGGGAAATCCACATGCCGTGGTAAGTTTCGTCCCACAGGTGCATGGTTCCAATCCGGGCGGTGACGGGATGGCGCAGGACGGTGCGAATACAAGACTCCTGGCTGTCTTTGTACGTCGAGGCGGGCATGGAGCCATCTGGTTTGAGCAGGTATTTGCCGCCCACGACCTCCTTGTACCACCACTCCCAGTCCTGATAATCGGCGATGGCGTGGTGGAGCACCACGATCCCTTTGCCCGCCTCCACGAAGTCGCGCAAGTTGGCCTTCTCTGCGTCGCTAATCTCCTGGGTAAAGTCGTAGAGCACCAGGACGTCGTACTTCTTGCGGAGGTCGCCACGGTAGGCCTCGTGGTTGGAGAGGGCGTGGTCCCAGTGCAGGTCGTCCGCGCCTTCAAAGACCGTGTAGAAGGTGGTGGCGTAGGGGTGCCCGCCGGTGACCACCAGCACGCGCAACGGCGGGGGCGCCTGGCTGGGAAGCTTGCCGGCGGCGGAAAGCGTGACAGCACCCGTGGCCGCCCATTCCACGCCGCGTGTAAAGGTGCTCACATAACCGCTTTCCTGCTGCGCGGATACATCGTGACCCAGAGCCGTGTAGAGAGTGCGGCCCTTGCCGTAGTTGACTGTCCAGATAATGGGCTCGTCATTGCCCGTGCCGCCATTTGCCGGGTCATCGAAAGCCGTGGCCAGGATGTGCGCACCGGGCGACATCTGGGGACTGTGATAGAGCTCATCGGAAACGCGGAAAGACTCCGGCAAGCCCTTGGCGACGGGGTGCTCGCGGTCAACGAACTTCACCGTGAAGCAATGACGCGGGGCGTGGGCGGTCCTGGGCGGGCCGGCCGTCCACCAACCGCCAACCATCTGCAAATACTCGGGCCAGGGAGGCTGCTTGAGGCCGGAGGGCTTGTGATTGTCCGCCAAGACCTCCATACCCGAGAAGGCGTAGTTCGCCGCATGCACCGCCACCAGCCCTTTGCCCTGCTTGACGAAGTTCTCGACGGCCTCTTCCGTTACTTTTCCCCAGCGCGGGCCCTCGTAATCAAGCACCAGCACATCGTAGGCTGCCAGCGTCGCCGCCGTAACTCCGGCGGGCTCCTCTTCCACCCGCACGTCAAACCGGCCACTGTCCACCAGAACCCTACGCAGGAAAGGGGTGGTCGAGCGCCAGTCATGATTGTTGCGGCCGGAAAAGATCAGGGCGCGAATTTTCCCCGGCTGGAAAAAAGGGATGGTGTCTTGCGCGGAAATTTTGCCAAAGGCGAAGAGGAATGTGGCACAAAGGGCCAAAATGACCGTCGCCTGGAAGACTTTTTTACTCATAATTCACCTTGTGATGGAAGGTTATGACCTGGCATTTATACGGACGGAAAATCTATGGTGCAAGTCCTTTTGATTCAAGTGATTGCCTCCTCCGGTGATGGCATATTCCCGCCCTCACGGATAGTCGGCAAACCCCTGGGGAGTGCTGGGTATTGCTGGGCATTTGCCCTTTATCCACAATGGATTTTCCAGACCCCTTCTAAGAATCCACCCTAATTTTCTAGCAACCCGCTGAGATGCGCCAGGCTGCGGACGGCCTGCTGCTCGGTGCCGCACTCGACCGAGAGCACGCCGCTGAATTTCGCGCCGCGCAAGATCGCGATGACGCGCTGCCAATCGATGACGCCATCCCCGCAGGCGCATCCCACCGGCGTGCCGGTCACCTTGCCGCGTTCCGCCTCCGCGTGTTGAACGGTAATATCCTTGGCGTGGACGTGAACCAGCAAGTGGCAGACGGCCTTCAATCCCTCGTAAGGATCGCCGCCCGCCAGGTACACGTTGCCGGTATCGTAATTCACCCGCAATAGCGGCGACTTGACGAGGGCGACGATTTTAAGCAGGCCTTCCGTGGTGCGGGTAATGCTCTGGTGCGGTTCAATGCCGATGAAGACGCCG
The DNA here is from genome assembly GCA_049522495.1 of Terriglobia bacterium. Classification (GTDB taxonomy): domain Bacteria; phylum Acidobacteriota; class Terriglobia; order UBA7540; family UBA7540; genus Bog-366. The sequence goes on along the minus strand of JBEKNU010000197.1, from coordinate 5,675 downwards.
TAACGCTCGGCTGTGCGCAACACGGTGGTGAGCGTGTACTTCATCACCTGAAAAGCCTCATCCATATTTACCCAAGTTGGGCGGATACCTTCATCGGTGTTGATGACGGGCGCGCCAATAGCGGCGGCGAAGCGAATGGCCTTCTGCAAATACGGCACGCTGATTTCCGGCCGCATCAGCGGGCAATGCGCGCTCAAGCCGGAGGGCTTCACTCCGTTTTGATCGAGGATGTCCTTCATTTCCCCGGGGTCGTCATCGAGAGAGAAGGAGTGGAAATAGCCCGCTTCACTCAGGAGCTCCCGGCCGTTGTGGACCATCGGCTCCACGAACTTGTAACCCAACTTCGCGGCTACCTCCACACCGGCGGCGAAAGCCTTGTCCTGCGAGCGGATGAATTCCATATTGACGCCGATTTCGATGCTCATACGTCCCACTCCTTCTGCCAGGTGGCCCGGCTTCGTTGTTGGTAGGCGAGGTTGCCGATATGGCAGGCCATCGCCGAATAGTGCCCGTTCACCACGTCGGCATTGGGCTGCTTGCGGCTGCGCATGCAGTCAAACCAATTTTCCATGTGCGTATCTTTCACGCCGGGCACGGTGGCCTCGGCAGCTTGGGAATTCGTTTTGCTGGGAATGAAATGGTAGCCGTAACGGAAGATCGAGAGCCTGCCTCCGGTGCCCATGAAAACGATATCCTCGCCGCCTTTGTTGATCATATCGGTGATGGTGGCTTCAAACGTCACGTTGATCTTCTCGGGGTACTCCAGGATGAAGTTCACGTTGTCGGGAGTATCGCGCCCATCGTCGTAAAGATAAATCCCTCCGCCCGCCACGGCCGCCAGGGGACGCGTCAGGTTCAGGAACCAATGGACCACGTCGACCATGTGCACGAACAGGCCGCCCGACTGCCCGCCCGTGGAGAAATCCCAGTAGGCGAAGCGGTTGAAATAGCGCTTGGGATCCCAGGGAATTTTGGGAAGCCAGCCCAGGCAAGCGTCCCAGTCAAGCCCCGCGGGCTTCTGCTCCATGCCGGGGGGGACGGGCGTCAAATAACCGCCGTTGCCGTTCCAGTAGGTCCTGACCATGTTGACCTTGCCGATCGCGCCGGTATCGAAATACTTCTGCTTGGCTTCGGCGAAATGGGCGCCGCTGCGCTGCTGCATTCCCACTTGCAGGACGCGGTTGTTTTCACGAACGGCGCGCACCAGGGGCGGCCCCTGTTCCGGCAACGAGGTCATGGGCTTTTCCACGTAAACGTCCTTGCCGGCTTTGCAGGCGTCGATGGAGATCTGGGAGTGCAAATGATCGGTGGTCGCCACGATAACGCCGTCAATGTCCTTGCGATCGAGCAGTTGATGGTAATTGGAATATTTATCGACGCGGGTCTTCGTCACCTTCTCGGCTTGATCCCGCCGGGCGTCATAGGCGTCGCAGATCGCAACCCATTCAACGGGGCCGGCGTCGTTGGCCTTGGTCATCAGGAATTGCCCGCGCTGGCCTGAGCCGATTATGCCCAGCCGAATGCGGTCATTCGCCCCCCAAACACGCAGGGCCGCAGCCGTAGTGGCTGCGCCGACCATAAAAGTCCTTCGCGAAATATTATTTGTCACTTCGGTACTCCTCCCTTGGCGGATATACGAGTCTCTGTGGTTACAGAGCCGGGACGATGGGGGACCACTGCACACTACGAACTTAGGGTTTGCGAGAGAGGGTCAAGGTCAAAACGCGTGCCGTGTGGAATTCCACCGGATCAACTGGCAGCCTTCACATTCGCCGCGTATCAATGCGCTGCAGGCGAGTGTGCTCGGCTGGCAAGACTCAGCGCCTTGCCAGGTCGGCGGAGGAATCTTGTTACAAGCTTGCTGGGGCGATCCAGAGCTTCCTTTCTGGTCCTCGGGCAGGCAAAAGTATACACCTCTTTGCGCGCAATGCAGCCTTCCCCGCACATTTTTCCTAGCGAAGGTACAGAGTGTTTTGCCCACCTTCTCCGCCTCAATCGCCTCGGCATCGGAGAGTTTGCTGTTGGGCACGAGCACGGGCCAGAGATTGTTTGCTTGCTCATCGTGGCCGGGCTACAATCCCACCCTTCATATGGATCGCAGAGAGTTCTTTCTCAGAACCGGAATGATTTCCGCGGCGCTCAGCAAAGTCACCGGCGCGGAGATCATGGCACTCGACTCGAACACGCCGCTGAAACGCGCCTCCCGCGATGGCAAGGTGGATCTCGCGAATGACGCCCTGGCATGGCACTTGGAATGGCATAACCACAAGCTCTCGAGCACCGGGTTTGACAACAAGCTCTCAGGCCATCAATTCAGGTTCACGTCTGCCGAAGAATTTCTCCTCACCTTTTCAGCTTCTGCACACCGAATCGAAATTCCCTGGTGGAAGTTCACCTATGGACCGGATGAATCCGCAGTCGGGACAGAGCAGGAGAAAGGTTTCACCCTGGGATTTCAAAAGCCGGAATTCCAGGACCAGCACTGGGGCACCGCGCAAAACCTGATTCCCCGTGGGCACCCGGGCTCAAAGCGCCGTGGAGATGGCATCACCTACGATGGTTATGGTTGGTATCGGCGATGGTTCGAGTTGCCGAGCACCGCGCGGGGTCAAAATCTGACCTTCGTGTTGGGTGGGTACGATTATCAGGACTGGCTGGAGTATTGGATCTACGTGAATGCGACGGGTGTTGGCTCCCGGGCTGCGCGGGGCCGTTGGCGGTTGCCCGGAGAGTTCAGGTTGACGCCTGACCACCCCGCGTACGCTTCCTTGCGTTTTGGCCCCGGCGAGAAAAACCTGCTGGCAGTAAGGGCGTGCGGTTTCGACAAGCACTTTGGCGGCCTCCGCGATGAGGTGCTCCGTCACTATGTTTATGAGCCTTTTTGGGCCGACCAATTTATCTCCGTGGGTGAGCCTTATCTGCGGGTTTCAGACTTTGAAGTTCAACAAGTGCAGCAATCCGGCAACGAAAAGGTCATCTTTCAGCTTCAGAGTCTGTCGCAGGGAATTCGAGCGCTGGCGTTTTATGAGCTTTCGGGCGTAACCCGGCGCAAATGGTTGGAGATCGAAAATTCTGGCGACAAGGAACTCCTGCTGCTGGATGCCCAGATCGACGACTTTGCCACCAGTTCGCCTGTCACCGAGGGCGGTCCCGGCACCCCCATCTTTCTTGCCAACGAGGCCTTTACTGCCTTCGAAAACCCCGCCGGCTTGAATCAGGGCCACGAAGTCCATGGAGAGGCCGGGCGCGTTAGGCTCGTGCATTTTCCCGGGCGTCGCCTGCCACCCGGCGGCAAGTGGCGCAGCCATGTGGCGCTACTCGGCGTTGCCAAGGCCGGCGGAGCCCTTGATCAGTTCACTTCTTACATCCAAGAAATGAGCCCACGAAAGAAAAAGGCGCTCTCGCTCTTTACGCCGTACGGAATCAACAATCAATGGGGAGCGTGTGGTGCGCTTGACGACGAGCAGGCTTTAGACGTGCTCAACGTTCTCGAAAAGTGGGAGAAGCAGGGTTTCAAGTTCGATTACTTCACCCTGGACACCGGTTGGATGGACCACGCCTCAGATTTGACTCGATTCGCGCCGCAGTGTTTTCCCACTGGCCCTGCCAAAATCGTGGAGCGTGTGCAGGGTTTGGGAATGAAGTTCGGGCTTTGGTTCTCGACCACGGGGGGTGGATGGTCGTGCGGCGAGTACCCCGCCGTCGTGCCCAGCATCATTCCCCATGCGGGAAGCGACGAGCCACCCCAGCCTTCACAAGTGGCTTATCGCAATGGTTACATTGCCAATGGCGGAGTGCCGGAGCAGCTTTGTCTCGCCTCGGAACCTTATTTCCACATCCTGCGGGACGCGGTCCTTTACCATATTAAGGAGAGTAAGCTGAAGTTTTTCAAGTTGGACAACGGCACGTACTACTGCAACAGCACCACCCACGACCACCTGCCGGGAAAATACTCTGTGGAGGCCATGTATGACCGCCTGCTGGACATCGCCGCCAGCGCGCGCCAGGCCGATCCCGACGTTTACGTCATGTGGTACTGGGGAGTCCGCTCGCCCTTCTTCGCCCTGCACGGCGACTCCATTTTTGAATCCGGACTTTATATGGAAGGGTCCGCGACGAGCTGGTTCCCAGCGCTCTATTACCGAGATTCCGTCACTTTGAATCTGGATCAAAGCACCCAGTTCGCCAAAACCATTCCGCCCATCAATAAGGATAGCCTGGGCATTTGGCTCTCGGACATCCGCTGGGGCAATTTCATGGGGAACGAGCGCTGGAGAGAAGCCCTCATCATGGACCTGGGAAGGGGGAACCTGCTTTTCCCGCAAATCTGGAGCGACATCTATCTGCTTAACGACCAGGATGTTGAATTCCTGAAGCAAATCGATTTGCTCGTCAAAGGAAACGAGTCCCTTTTCTTGCGGCGCAAAAATATTTTAGGCGACCCCTGGAAAAACGAAGTCTACGGCTATGCCAATGCGAGCGGCGCGCACGGCTTTCTGTTCATCAACAACGTACATTTTGGCGCCCGTAAAGCCGTGTTGACCTTTGGCCCCGAAATTGGCCTGGAGGTGGGCGGGGTGGAATCTGTGATCACTTCTGCCAACCCCGGAAAAAACCCTGTCGCGAAGAAAGATGGTTCAGAATTGCGCCCGCAGGACAGGTACAAAAATTGGCTTGGCGAGGACATTGATGTACTGAAGTCGGGCGACATGCCCTTGGAGATGATTACTCATTTCCCGGAGAAAACCCGCATTGTAAAGCCGGATGGTTCACCCTTTCGTCCGGGAGAGAGGGTGGAAATCTGGCTGCGCCCCTTTGAGGTGCTGATGCTGGAAGTGAGGCCCGCCGGTGACGTACTGCAGAACCTGCCGAAGCGCGACCTGACAGCGGAGCAAGCCCCCACCGTGGGCCAAGCCTTGAGCCTCGCGCCCCGGCCGGAAGCGGATTGGATGAACATCCGATTTGCGGACGCGGCGCGCTTTGAAGAAAAGGGATTCAAGAAGCAATCGCAGGCGTGGACGGCCACGCTGCCCAAGCTCGATGGGGAGACGCACATCCTGGCGATTCCGATAAAACTGCGCGAGGGAAACGTCGAGTGGCTTTATTCGCCGACGGTGGCGGAGATTGTCCAGGTGGTGGCATACATCGGCGAACAGAAAGTCCAGTTCATTCCCGTTCCGGATGCGCGTCAGTATGGGAACACTCAACACAGCGGCTGTTCATGGGTGGTCTACAAACTGCGCTTGAACCCCGCGTGGTCCAGCAAGCAATTGCAGTTTGTTGTGCAAGCCTATCTGCCGGAAAGCGTGGAGCCGCACGTTGAGGCGTGGGTTGTTGAGCGCTGGTGGAAGGAGAGCGCGCGGCCGCTCGGAAACGGGTATTATGGCGACGCGCCGTCGTGAGGATGGACGCGCGCGGGGATGGGCGGCTGTGATTGTCCCGTGTTATCGATCCTGAGCCCCAAGGGGCCGCAATACCAAAGCCCAGGCCGTTGGCCCATAGGCCCTATGATAAACGTGGTGATTGCCAGCCCGCGAAGCGGGCGGAAGATCGTCACTGCTGTCCAAGATAATCGCTAGCCCTGTACGTCGCCATTGCAGGGAAAGGCTTTAGGACAGGGAGAGTCGAGGGTTGGGGAGGAGGTCGGGGTTTCATAAGTTGGTTCGCCTGTCCAA
>JBEKNU010000196.1:0-14692 GCA_049522495.1 Terriglobia bacterium | reverse complement strand
GGCCAAGAATTGTTCCAAGCGCTTTCGGCATTTCTCGATTTCGCTCTCGGTCATGGACCGGAGCTTACCACCTCTCCTGCGGGAGGTCAATAACTTAACGTAGTAGTATTAGTGGCTGGTGGATAGCAACTGCCCACTAAGCACCAAGCACTAACCACTAGCCACTATTTTGTAATAATCGTCGCCTCAACATTCATCCCGGGGCGCAAAATTGACTTATCGGCTGAGTTCGGGTCCAACAAAATCTTCACCGGAATCCGCTGCACCACCTTCACGTAATTGCCCGTGGCGTTTTCGGGCGGCAGCAAGCTCAGGCGGGCGCCGGTGGCGCCGGCAATGGAATCCACATGGCCGATGACGGTCTTGCCGTACATGTCAACGTCGATCTCTGCCTTCTGGCCGGGACGCACATTGGAAAGCTGTGTCTCTTTGAAATTCGCCGTGACCCAAACGTCGTTCAGGGGGATCAGGGTGAAGAGCCCCTGGCCTGGCTGTATGATTTGGCCGGCCTCCACCGATTTCCGGGTGACCACGCCGTCGCTGGGAGCAACGATGGTGGCGTAACTTAACTCCAACTCTGCCGATTCCAAATCCGCCTGGGCCTTGGCCACAGACGCTTCCGCGGAAGCTCGGTCGTCTTCGTGAATGGAAACCTGCTTATGGTTCGCCAGCGCCTGCGCCACCATGGCGCGCGCCTGGTCCACCTGCGCTTTGGCCGCCAGCATGGATTCGCGGGCGATCTCCGCCCCCTTCTCAGCGGAATTAAGTTTTTCGTTCGCGGCTTTCAGTTGGCTGTCGGCCACGCGGGCAGCGGCTAAATAGGCGTCGTACTGCTGCTGGGAGATCTCGCCCTTTTCCATCAGGGGCTTCATGCGGGCCAGGTCCGCCTGGGCACGGTCGTTGTCGGCTTGCTGCGCCGCCACATTGGCGCGCGCAACGGCCAGGTCTGCCGTGGAATCCCTCTCATAGGTAAATTTGGACTTGTCGTAATTCGCCTGGGCGGCGGCCAGTTGCGCATCGGCGCCGGCGGTATTGCTGTCCGTGGTTTCCTGCGTTAGCGGGACGCCCACGCCCGCCGCCCGCGCATGAGCCTCGGCGAGGGTTAGCGCTGCCTTGGATTGGTCCACGCGGGCTTGGTAATCGCGCGGATCGATGCGGACCAGCACCTGACCCTCCTTGACCGGCTCGTTGTCATTAATCATCACCGCGGCGACGGTCCCGTAAATCTTGCTGGCGATCGGCACAACGTGCCCATCCACCTGCGCGTCGTCCGTGGAGACCCGGTTCTGGTAATAAGCCAGCAACACTACGACGGCGATGACCAGCGCCGCCGCCGCCCCTATGGCGGCGCGGCGGACCCAGGGCTCAGCCCAGCGCGACGGGGTCTTGTCAGCACCCTCCGGGCTTAGCGGTTCTGCGCTGCCTAATTCTTTTTCCAGCTCAACAACGTTGGGATTTGTACTCGGCATAGTTAAGCACCTTTACTTGGCTTGTAGCGCCGCCCTTTAAGGCGGAGCTTGCCGGGCTAAAGCCCGGCGCTACCTCGAATAAAGCTCTTCGATCTGGCCGATGGCGTGCGATAAATCGGCCCGGGATTGGTTGTAACGGTAGAGCGCGTCAATCTGGTTATCGTTGGCGCGAGCCAGTGCGTCCTGCGCGCTGACGACTTCAATATTGTTGGCCACGCCCGCCTGAAAACGGTCGCGCGCCTGCGAAACTTCCTCTTGCGCCAGTTTCACGCCCAGGTTGGCGACATCCACCTCATGCTGCGCCGCGTCAAGTTGCGCTTGCGAAGTTTTCACCTCCAGCGCGATCTGGTTGCGCAGGTCTGCGCGTTTCTGATCCACCTTCTTGAGTTCCAGATTGGCCTTGGCGATCTCGGCGCGAATCCGCCCGCCGGTAAAGAGCGGCACGTCCACGGTGACTTGGTAGATATAAGCCGGAATCGCGCTGGGAGCCGACAACCCTTGCTCGCCCCACGTACCGAGGAAATTGACCGTGGGCAGCCGCGACTCACTCGCTCCGCGCCTGGCAAATTCCATCATTTGCGCCTGCGCCGCGAGCGCCTTCATTTCCGGCCGAGTCTCGTAAGCCTGCGCAAGACTGCGGCTTGCCTCCATCTGCGGTGTCTCATAGAAACTCGGCGTGTCCGCCAACTCGATTTCCCGTTGGGGATCCAAATTGAGCAGCCGCGCCAAACCAAAAAGCGCAACTTTCTGTTGGGTTTGGGCTTCCAGCAGGCGCTGCTTCTCATTCTGAAGCTCGACGTTGGAACGCAAGGTGTCGATCCCCGTGCCCACCCCGTGTTTCTGCAAATCATTGGCTTGGTCATAGAGCGCCTGCGCCAAATCTACGCGCGACTGGGCCGCTTTCACCGCCGCATTGGCGCGCATCCCCGCCAGGTATTGCGAAACCACCAACAGCACAACCTGCTCGCGCACCGTGGTTTGCTGCGCCTGGCTGGCGCTCACTCCCTGGTGAGCCTCCTGCCAACGCCGCCAGAGTGTGAGATCGAGCAAAGGCATGGTCACATTCGGGCCCGCCTGGAAAAACTGAAACGGGCCCGCGTGCTCAGCAATGCCGGGGAACTTGCTTCCAAACTGCGCATCGATGTTGAAACGCTCCGCCCGGTCAAGAACTTCCACGCCGGCTTGCGGAAGCAGCGCAGAGCGTGCTATGGATTTGTCTTCCTGGCTCTCGGCGAAGCTCAGAGTGGCAATCTGCACCTGCGGATTTTCCTTGAGCGCGGTGGCCACCGCATCGTGCAACGTCAATCGCAAGGTCGCGGTATCCTGCGCCCGCGTGGGCGAGGCCGCCAGGAGCGGAAGCAAAAGGATCAATAGCAAGTGTGCCGCCAACTTGTGTGACGCTTTGCCGGGTTCCCCCGAAGGCTTTTCCGCACAGATTTCGTCAATCAGCGACTTTGGCATGAGACCCGAACCTACCAGTTGCGCCCCCGCGCTGGAAATCGAGCAGAGCAGTTGCTTTCCTGCGGGGTCAACGAACGTCACTCCGGACAAATCCACCACCAACCGCTTCTTACTAGAGATGTTCGTCGACGTGCGCCAGCAACGCTCGAGTTCTTCCACCCAGGGGCCTGAGAGTTTGCCCTCTAGTTTTAGCGTGACTTTTTCGTCGATGTCAGTTGTCGTGATGCGAAGCATATGGCAGATCTCCTCTATGGTCAGGGACAAACAAAGGCAAAACGGGGGCCAAATCTTTAAGCTTTACAATCCATCATAAGCCCTTACATTCCATCAAGATGCTAGCGTGTAGGTTAATGATGGTGGGGATTGGAGTTCCCTTATGTGCCGAAATATCGTCACATGCCGGAATCCGGTCATCGGTAGTGTCAGCATTAAGGCATGTTTCTGGCGGACGACCCCGTCAGGAAATGTGCGGGCAATGGCAGGGATTTGTCCCCATGTTTGGGCTATCCACAATAGTCGTAAAGCTTATCCCGGCTATAAAAACAATTCATTTACGGATGTGGGTTTGGTCGAGGATAATAGAGGAGTGCTATGTTAGGGGAATCTGCCTCTCGGGGGGTACGGGGGACGGGTTGTTGTCGTTGATTTCGCTACGCCTTAACCACAAACGAAGTCCAACCCCGGCGTTTTGCAAGTGGTCAGCGTAGGTGCTCTGCGGCCTTTCAAAAGGCAAACGTCAAACAATGGCTGTGTCGTTCTGCGGCTGTAGGCGCAGGTCGACCACGCCATCGTGTCGAGATGTACGGAATAGACATGAGCGATGAATTCAACTTTCAGGGTTTACCGAAAGCGCAGGGTCTTTACGATCCGCGCAACGAGCATGATGCTTGTGGGATCGGCTTTGTGGCCAACATCTCCGGCGAAAAATCTCATGACATCATCCTGAAAGGGATCGAAATCCTGATTAACCTGACGCACCGCGGGGCCTGCGGGTGCGATCCCCAAACCGGCGACGGCGCCGGGGTGCTGATCCAAATTCCCCATGCCTTCTTTGAGGGCGAATGTTCCCGCTTGGGTTTTCCACTGCCCTCGCCCGGCGAATACGGCGTGGGCATGGTTTTCCTGCCCGTGGAGCCCCACGAGCGCCTGCAATGTGAAGCCATCCTGGAAGAAATTGTGCGCGACGAAGGCCTGAGCGTGCTGGGTTGGCGCGACACACCGGTGAATGCCAACACCATTGGGCGCCTGGCCCGCAGCACCCAGCCTTACATCGAGCAGGTTTTCATCAAGCGGGCGTACGGCATGGACGCCGATGCGCTGGAACGCAAACTCTACGTCATCCGCAAACGCGCGGAAAAGGAAGTGAGCGGCGCCGAATTGCGGGAGAAGAGTTTTTTCTACATCCCCTCGCTTTCCTGCCGGACCATCGTTTACAAGGGTTTATTACTCGCTCCCCAGATTGCCAACTTTTATCTGGAGTTGTCGAATCCCGAGGTTCGGAGCGGCCTGTGCCTTGTCCACCAGCGCTTCTCGACGAACACCTTTCCCACCTGGCATCTCGCGCATCCATACCGGTACATTTGCCACAACGGCGAAATCAACACCCTGCGCGGAAATGTGAACTGGATGCAGGCGCGCACTTCCGTGCTGGCCTCCCCGCTCTTCGGCGACGACATCAAAAAGCTTGAGCCCATCATTGCGCCGGGCGGAAGCGATTCCGCGAACCTGGATAACGCCGTCGAATTGCTGTTCCTGGCGGGGCGCAGCCTTCCGCACGTCATGGAGATGCTGATTCCGCAGGCGTGGCTGAACGATCCCACCATGCCCGATGACGTCAAGGCGTTTTACGAATATCACGCCTCTTTGATGGAAGCTTGGGACGGTCCGGCGGCGGTAGCCTTTACCGATGGCCGTGTGATCGGCGCCAAGCTGGACCGCAATGGCTTGCGGCCCGGCCGGTTCGTGGTAACCAATCGCGGCCTGGTCATCATGGCTTCGGAGGCCGGGGTGTTGCCGATCGATCCGGAAGAGGTTCGCTTCAAAGGCCGCCTCGAGCCCGGGCGCATGCTGCTGGTGGATACGGAAAAAGGGCGCATCATCCCCGACGAGGAAATCAAAAAGCAATTGGCGGCGCGCCAGCCTTATGCGCAGTGGCTGAAGGAAAACCAGGTCACACTGAAGCAATTGGCCGATCCGCCGCGCGTTCAGGCCACCGACCACTCCACCATCCTGATGCGGCAGCGCGCCTTCGGGTACACGGACGAAGACTTGAAGACGATCCTGATCCCCATGGCCTCCCAGGGTGAGGAACCGGTGGGGTCGATGGGGACGGACACGCCCCTCGCCTGCCTTTCCGACAAACCGCAACTGCTCTTCAACTATTTCAAGCAGATGTTCGCGCAGGTCACCAACCCTGCCATCGATCCCATTCGCGAAGACCTGGTGATGTCGCTCTACGATTACATCGGGCGGGAAGGCAACATCCTGGACGAGACGCCGCAGCTCTGCCACACGCTCCGGAAGCGGCATCCCATGGTGACCAATTGGAACCTGGAGAAACTCCGCCGCGTGAGCTGGGGGGATTTCCTGGCGACCACGCTGCCCATGCTTTTCCGCGTGGATGGAGGCGAGAAGCGCTTGCAGGAGGCGGTGAACAGCCTTTGCCGCCGCGCCTCCCTGGCGATCAAATCCGGTTACACCCTGCTGATTCTCTCGGACCGCGGCGTGGATGAGGAATATGCGCCGATTCCCGCGCTCCTGGCGCTTTCCGCCGTGCACAATCATCTGGTCCGGGAAAAAACCCGGAATCAGGTGGCCCTGATCGTGGAGACGGGCGAGCCCCGGGAGGTGATGCACTTCGCATTGCTGATGGGCTACGGCGCCAGCGCCATCAATCCTTACCTTGCCATTGAGACCCTGGAGGACTTGCACGCCAAAGGTTATTTCCCCCGGGAATATACCTTCCAAAAGGTGCTGAAGAATTACATCAAGGCCGTGGACAAGGGCTTGCTGAAAGTCCTTTCGAAGATGGGGATATCAACCCTTCAGAGTTACTGCGGCGCGCAGATTTTCGAGGCTGTGGGGTTGAACAAATCGCTGGTGGAGCACTACTTCACGGGCACGTCGTCGCGGATTGAAGGCGTGGGGCTGGATGTCCTGGCCCGCGAAGCGCTGATGCGGCACAAGTTTGCCATGCAGCCTCCGGCGGAATCCGATACCGAGCTGGAAATCGGCGGCAGCTATCAGTACCGCGAGCGCGGCGAACGCCACATGCTGAATCCGCTTACCATCAGTAAACTTCAGCACGCGGTGAGGAATTCCAGCTTCCCGACCTTCCAGGAATACGCGTGCATTGCCAACGAGCAGAGCCGGGGCCTCTATTCGCTGCGCGGGCTGCTGGATTTTCATCCCGCGGGTCCGCCCGTGCCCATCGAGGAAGTGGAGCCCGCCGCGGAGATCGTGAAGCGCTTCGCCACCGGCGCCATGTCCTTCGGGTCCATCAGCAAGGAAGCGCATGAAACGCTGGCCATCGCCATGAATCGCATCGGCGGGCGCTCCAACACCGGCGAGGGCGGTGAAGATGAAGCGCGCTTTAAGCCCGACCCCAACGGTAATTGGCGGCGCAGCGCCATCAAGCAGGTGGCCTCCGCCCGCTTCGGCGTCACCACCAACTATCTGGTGAACGCCGACGATCTCCAGATCAAAATCGCGCAGGGAGCCAAGCCCGGGGAGGGCGGCCAACTTCCCGGCCACAAGGTGGATGAGGTCATCGCCCGCGTCCGTCATTCCATCCCCGGTGTGGGCTTGATCTCCCCCCCGCCGCACCACGATATTTATTCCATCGAGGACCTGGCGCAGCTCATCTACGACCTCAAGAACGTGAATCCGCAGGCCAGGATCTCCGTCAAGCTGGTGGCCGAATCGGGCGTGGGGACCGTGGCGGCGGGCGTGGCCAAGGCTCATGCCGACGTCATTCTGATCAGCGGTTACGACGGCGGCACCGGCGCCTCGCCGATCTCTTCGATTCGCCACGCGGGAATCCCCTGGGAACTCGGCCTTTCCGAAACGCAGCAGACCCTGGTGATGAACGACTTGCGCAGCCGCGTCCGCCTTCAGGTGGATGGCAAGCTCCAGACGGGCCGCGACGTGGCCATTGCCGCGCTGCTGGGCGCGGAGGAATTTGGTTTCGCCACCCTGCCGCTGATTTCCATGGGCTGCATCATGATGCGCAAGTGCCACCTGAACACTTGCCCGGTGGGCGTGGCGACCCAGGACCCGGTTCTGCGCAAAAAATTCCAGGGCCAGCCGGAGCACGTGATCAATTTCCTCTTCTATATCGCCGAAGACTTGCGGCAGACCATGGCGCAACTCGGTTTCCGCAGACTGGATGACATGGTGGGCCGCGTGGATTGCCTCACGCAACGCCGCGACGTTGACCATTGGAAAGCCAGTGGCTTGGACCTTTCCGCCATGCTTTACAATCCTCACGTGCCCACGCGCGTGGGGCGCCACTGCACCATCAAGCAGGAGCATGGCCTCGAGCAATCCCTCGACTATCAGTTGATTGGCCACTCGCGCGAAGCCTTGGAGCGCGGCAAGAAAGTGTCCATCAGCCTTCCCATCCGCAACACGCACCGCACCGTGGGCGCGATGTTGAGCGGGGAGATTGCCCGCCGTTATGGGGGCGAGGGCTTGCCCGACGACACCATCCGGTTCCAGTTCACCGGCTCAGCGGGGCAGAGTTTCGGCGCGTTCCTGGCCAAAGGCGTCACCCTGGTTCTGGAAGGCGAGGCCAACGACTACGTGGGCAAAGGACTCTCCGGAGGCAGGCTGATCATCTACCCGCCGCGAAATTCCTCGTTTCAGCCAGAAGAAAACATCCTGGTGGGGAATGTGGTTCTCTACGGCGCCACGAGCGGCGAGGTCTTCTTCAACGGTATGGCCGGCGAACGCTTTGCGGTGCGGAACTCCGGCGCCACCGCCGTGGTGGAAACGGTGGGAGACCACGGCTGCGAGTATATGACCAAGGGAACGGTGGTGGTGCTGGGCAAGACCGGCCGCAATTTTGCCGCGGGCATGACCGGCGGCATTGCCTATGTTCTCGATGAGACGGGCGAATTTGTGCGCGTGCGCTGCAACCGCGCGAGCGTGGACCTGGACCCTGTCACCGATTCCCAGGATATCGACCTCATCCAAAACCTGATTGCGCGTCATGCGGAACTGACCGAAAGCCCGCGCGCCAAATGGATTCTCGATAACTGGGAGACCATGCTGCCGAAGTTCATCAAGGTCTTCCCGCACGAATACAAGCGGGTGCTGGGTGTCCCGCGCACGCCGTTTACCCTGGAACCCGACAAGCATGGGCCTTCCGCTGACACCCTGGCGGGAATTTCGACCACCGCATTGAAAGACGCCGCGGCTTCCGCGCGGGAGGCAATGCGTGGGTAAAACCACCCGAGAGTGTAGGGCCGAACGGCGTTCGGCCAAGCGGGCGAGCGCTGCTCGCCCCTACGATCAATTCCCGCGTGAGGTGATGCGTGGGTAAAACCACCGGTTTCATGGAAGCTACGCGCGAGGTGCCCACCCGCCGGCCCGTGGAAGAGCGCGTCAACGATTACCAGGAAGTTTATCAGGACTTCCCCGAGCAAAAGCTGCGCACGCAGGCGGCGCGCTGCATGGATTGCAGTGTGCCTTTCTGCCACACCGGCTGCCCCCTCAACAACATCATCCCCGATTGGAACGACCTGGTATACCGCGACCGATGGAAGGACGCCATCCGCACGCTGCACGCCACGAACAATTTTCCGGAGTTCACGGGCCGCATCTGTCCCGCCCCCTGCGAGGCCGCGTGCGTGCTGGGCATCAATGAACCGCCCGTGACCATCAAGACCATCGAAAAGACCATTATCGAACATGCCTTCAAGGAAGGATGGATCCGGCCGGAACCACCCCTGCTCCGCACGGGCAAGCGCGTGGCCATCGTCGGCTCGGGGCCCTCGGGGCTCGCCGCCTCACAGCAACTCAACCGGGCGGGACATTCGGTAACCCTCTTCGAAAAGGCCGACCGTATCGGCGGCTTGCTGCGCTATGGCATTCCGGATTTCAAAATGGAGAAAGCCGTACTGGACCGGCGCCTCGACCAGATGCGTCAGGAAGGCGTGGTCTTCCAAACGGGCGCGCATGTCGGCAAGAACGTGCCGGTGGAAGATTTGCGGCGCCACTTCGACGCCCTGCTGCTCACGGGCGGCGCGGAGAGTCCCCGCGACCTTCCCGTGCCGGGCCGGGAGTTGAAGGGAATTCACTTCGCCATGGAGTATCTCCCTCAGCAAAACCGCCGCGGCGCCGGCGATGTTGTGGACGGGCAAATCCTGGCCACGGACAAACGCGTGGTGATCATCGGCGGGGGCGATACGGGAGCGGATTGCCTGGGCACCGCGCATCGGCAGAAGGCCGCCTCGATCCACCAATTTGAAATTATGCCCCAGCCGCCCCTGGAGCGCTCGCCCCTTACTCCCTGGCCGCTCTGGCCGCTTCAGTTACGAACCGAAAGCGCGCACGAGGAAGGCGGAATTCGCGATTGGGCGGTTGCCACCGTGCGCTTCACGGGCGACGAAAACGGCAACGTGAAACAGTTGCACGCCATCCGCGTGGGCCCGCCGCCGAAGTTCGAGGCGATTCCCGGAACCGAATTCACCATTGACGTTGACCTTGTGCTGATTGCCATGGGCTTTCTGGGCCCCGTCAAGAATGGCATGATCGAAACCCTCGGCGTGAAACTCGATGCGCGGAGTAATGTTGAGACCGACGCGAATTACATGTCCTCCATCCCCGGAGTGTTCGCCGCCGGCGACATGCGCCGTGGCCAGTCCCTGGTGGTCTGGGCCATCACCGAAGGCCGCAAGGCCGCGTGCGGCGTCGATAAGTTTTTGATGGGGGAAACACACCTTCGCTAGCAGTCGTCAGTTGTCAGTTATCAGTCGTCAGAAAAAGCCATCACACGCCCAGCTTTTTCCCGTTAACTGAAAACTGATGACTTCCAACAGCCTCCTGTAACGTAAGCACAAATGTGATAACATGTTTTGGAGGGAAATTATGCCAGCCACCAAAACCAAATCCGTCCATACGCCCGAGGCTTCGATTGGAAACGAGTACCGTGGCAAGCGGACGCGCACGGGAAACTCCTATGGTTTTCGCTTTGATCGCGCTCTCTTCAAAAGCCATCCCGAATTTGCCGGAGAGGTCAAGGCCCACGTGATCGCGCCCGGCCGGATGCTGGTATCCGTTGCCGAGCCGGTCACCAAACGCCACGATCCTGTGATGCAATCGTTCCTTGCCTTCCTCGCGAACGACATTACCAAGGCGCCTGAAACGATCAAGCCCATGAGCCCCGAGCTGGCACGTCGCATTGACCACTTGGTTGAGGAAGTTTCCGTTTCTTGCAATGAATCTCTCAATGATGAAAGCCTGCTCTGATGGAGGCCAACGGCTGGACGCTTTACGTGCATCCGCTCTTTCAGCAGCAATTGGAAAAATTAACCGCCCAGGTGGAAGCTCTGCAAGCGAAAGACACGCTGCACTACAAGGAACAGTCGGCCACGAAACTCCTTGCCACGATCAACCGCCATATGCGCGAGATCATTCCGCGTGATCCCAATGCGGCGGAGTTCCGTCAGGGCAATACGTTGGGCGCGGACAACCGTCAATGGTTCCGGGCGAAATTCCACGAGCGTTATCGCCTTTTCTATCGCTTTTCCAGCCAAGAGAAAGTGATCGTCTATGCCTGGGTGAACGACGAGAACACGCTGCGCAAGGCCGGATCAAGAACCGATCCCTACTCTGTCTTCCGCGCAATGCTGAATGCTGGAAATCCGCCCAGCACAATGGCTGAGTTACTCGCCGTTTCCAGCAGACTCGAAGCGGTACACCCCTCGCGCCAGCAGGCACCGGTCAAGCCTAGCAAGAAGCGCAGAAGTTGACGATTTCCTTCGTGTGGTACGCGACCCTCCGATTGAAATAAGTCCCGCAAGGCCATATACCAAAAAGGGATATGTGTTTATATGACGAAGAATGCCACGTCCGAGCTGGAAACCACGCGTCTGACCATTAGTTGGTCCAAGCAAGCCGATCTTGCTTTGCGCTCCTTCCTGGGTGCCCGGGGCGTGAAGAAAGGTGATATTTCGAGGTTCATTAAGGAAGCCGTCCGCTGGCGCATTTTCCACCAGACCGTCACGGAAGCCCGCGAGGCTTTCGTCGACGTTCCCCCCGACGAAATCCAAAAGATGATAGACGAAGGCGTTGAAGACGTCCGCGCGAAACGTTACCTGCAAACCTTGCGAAAGCGGCGAAAAAGAGCTCTTCATCTTCGCGGCAAACTGAAGCGTGAGCTGGTGGCTAAGTTGCAGAAAACCGCTGCTGCCCTGCGCGCGAGCTGGCGATGATCTTAGCGGATACGGACCTGCTTATTGTGAGGTGCCACATGATAAAGCAAGCGTAGCACGGACCCCGTTGTTGGGGTCCGCGGTTTTTCCTTTGCAAAAGCCGAACATCTCTAAGACGAACGCCTGCCCTTGGGCTCGGGAGCGCGAGTCTCCGGAAGAACCGCAGACCTCAACGGCGGAGGTCTGCGCTACGCCTGCTTGACAATGTGCCACAAATTGTGTCACGATTGAAACATGCCAACGATCAACATTCGACAGCTTCGCGACACCCCACGGCTCAAAGCCTGGCTGCGGGCGGGCAAGACTGTGGAACTCCGGGAGCGTAACCGCCTGATCGGGCGCATTGTGCCGGAGGCCTCTGCCGTAACGACGCGCAAGTGGCCGGACTTCGCCGCCCGGCGCCGGGAAATGTTCGGCGACCGCGTCCTTCCCGGAGCTGATCTCCTCATTGAGGAGCGCGAGCGGTCACGCTATTGAGCATCTACGTCGATACCAGTTTCGTGGTGTCTCTTTATCTGTCGGACCGCCACTCTTCTGAGGCGGCACGGCGTATGGCTACCCGCCCGCGGTGCTGGCTAACGCCTTTGCACTGTGCCGAGTGGGCTCATGCGATCGAACGGCACGTCTTCCAAGGACACCTGTCGAGTCACGACGCGCAGCAATTGTATGGGGATTTCGAAAAGGACCGGGCAGGCGGAGTGTGGGTTGAAGTCAGCTTGCCAGATTTAGCGTTTGACGTCTGCACTCAACTGGCGCGGCGTCACGCGGCGCGCCTGGGAAGCCGTACGCTCGACACTCTGCACGTTGCCTGCGCTCTGGAACTAAAGGCCGAACACTTCTGGACATTTGACGAACGGCAGGCGAAGTTGGCGCGAGCCGAAGGCCTGAAGACGGGGTGAACCGTTCCTCGAAAGCCTGCTCCCACTGCGTCCGACCCTTGCCCTGGAGCCCTATCAAACCCATTGCAATACAATTTCCCCTGGTTTAGACTGCAACCTTTCTGACAGGCGCTCATGGAAGATAAGTTCGGTGCCAAATAGTAAGCGGCGGTCCGACCGCACCATGCTCACCCTACCTTTACGATTGGCGGGAATCGCTCTTCTAGTCGGCTTGGCCGTTTCGCCATGCTTCGGCCAAGATCTGGGCGAATTGGCTCGCCAGGAGCAGGCCCGCAGGCAGAGCCAGCCAGCCTCTCCCCCTCAGCATGTTTACACTAATGAGGATTTGGCGCGGCCGCAAATTCTCTTCGAGGAAGACCGGGCGCGCCTCGCGGCGCCTGGGACGGAGCCAGCCGCGGCTTCGGTAGCGACGCAGGTTTCCCCCTCTTCTCCGGACAAATCTGAAATTTCTCTCGGCGATGTTGCCCGTTACTATCGCCAGGCGAAACAAATTCGAGAGAGGCAGGCGGGAGGGCCGCTCCCTGGTCCGGGGGTTGAATCCCATTTGGCCAGGCCTGGAGCACCTGCATTTGCGCCGAAGCTCGCACCTGCCGCTGTCCAAACCAGTGTTGCGCCGAACGTGGAGCGACCGGTTGGTCCCTTTCCCGCGCCTCCGGGAAACGATGCTCCGCTGGGCGACGTGGCCCGCTATTATCGAATGCTGAAAAAAGAAGTTCGAGAAACGCAAAGGCAAGCTGACGCGGCGGCCGGGGATCATGTGTCCCTGGCGACTTCTACATTGCCCGGCGCCGGTCCCGCTCCCTTGGCGTCGCCTAGGGATCGCATGCCCTTGTCTGAGGCAGGCCATTCTGTTCACGGCCCTGAACATGCGCCGCCGCGCCGAGTGCGGGTGGCGCGCGGAGATTCACTGTGGAAACTGGCACAGCTCTATCTGGGCAGTGGAGCGCAATGGCGCGAACTGGCCGCACTGAATCCCCAAATCGTTGAACCTCGCCGCCTCCAGATCGGAGACTGGATTCGTCTGCCCGATCTCGCATCGCCGCGGGAAGTCGCGAGGACGATCCGGGTCCGGAAGGGGGACATGTTGTGGATGATCGCGGCAACCCAATTGGGCAGTGGACTCGCTTGGACATGCGTCGCTCGCGCCAACGCTGACTTGGCCGACGCCAATTCCATTCTCCCGGAACAGGTTCTGAATCTGCCCTTGCGCTGCCAGGAAATATCGAAAGCCAGGGAATAGACATCAAAATCTAAGTGTAGTTCGACGAGAGGCGGACGGACCCTTGCCTTTGCCTGCGAAGGGAGTGGGTGGAAATGCTTACCCCCCAACAAATTGCCCAGTACCGCGAAGAAGGATATACGGTGCTGCATGAGTTCCTCAACCGCGATGCGGTCGACGCGATCCTCACCGACATCGAAGACCTGACGGCCACCGCCACCGTGGCGCATCACGATTCCACCCACCTGGAGATGGAGCCGAACCAGAAGCCTGAGGGTAGGAAGGTGCGGCGGATTTACGAGCCTTGCACTCACTATCCCCGATTTCGTGCGCTCTCCGAATCGAAGGACCTGCTGGACGCCATCGAGCAGTTGATCGGGCCGAACCTGGTTTTTCATCTGAGCAAGGTCAACATGAAGCCCGCCGTGCTGGGCTCGGTGGTGGATTGGCACCAGGACTTGACTTACTATCCCCTCACCAACACTGATTCGGTTACGGTGCTCTTCTATTTGCAGGATGCAGACGCCTCCAACGGTTGTTTGCAGGTTATTCCCCGCGCCCATCAAAGGGTTTTGGATCACACCTCAAAGGGGGTTTTCCAAGGCCGGGTCACCGAGACGGTCGACAACTCGAAAGCGGCATTTCTGGAAGGGAAGGCCGGAAGCGCGATTTTCATGCATTGCTTGACGCCACACTCTTCCGCTCTCAACCTGTCTCCCCAGCCGCGGACGACTTTGATCATGTCCTACCGCGCCGCCGACGCTTTCCCGATTCATCTAAACGTGCGAACCGAAGCTCAGGAAGCCCACGCACGGCTGGTGCGCGGGCAGGAGCTCCCGGAAGCGCGGTTCGGATTGAACTCGTTTCCGATTCCGCGTTTTCCTCGCGACACGAAATCACTTTATGAGCTTCAAGAAATGTCGCGGAAGGGATTGGCCGGGCGGCCGTAGGAATTTCCTGTGGATTACCGGCTTCACACGGCGCTTGACTCACGGCGACACTCCGGGGAAAATCCCTGCGGCTGGTTGTTTTGACCGCCGTTAGAACATGACCAAGACCTTTCTCCAATCCATCCTCTTCGAATCAAACCACCCGAGGACCCACATGATTCGCCGCATGGTTCTATTGTTCTCGTTGTGCCTGACCTTGATTGCTGTTTCAGCATCTTTTACGCAGGGGGCGCTTATGGTTAAGAAAGAAGCTTTT
>JBEKNU010000195.1:0-14709 GCA_049522495.1 Terriglobia bacterium | reverse complement strand
GCGGCACATCCGCGTGCAATCGTGGGAAGAACTGCGGGATCGAATCCTGCTCGGGGTTGCCGAAATCAACGCCGCACCCGTGGTTCATCGCTGGAAGAAGTTTGACGCTTTAATGATGTGATATGAACATGTTTAAGTGAAACGACATACTAGTGCCGTTCCAACTTCCGGGGGCCAAGTGTTGCGCTCTTGCGCCGCACCGCAGCGATCATGCCGCGTTCCCCGGGTGTCCCGCATAGAGATTGAGGCCGTGACCGCTCCTTAATTCTCACGCTTGGCCCCTGCCGAGGCCTGCGCGAAGCTATTCCTCCAGCGCCCTAAGGCGGCGTCGCGGGTGGGGACACCCGCGCTACAGGCGCCGGCGCGAAGCCATTTCTCCACTACCTTCGGCACGTCTGCGTCCGGCGGCGCAACCTCGACTTCAAGCGCGGCTCCCCAACGTTCTACCCGGCCTCACCTCGCGCCCGATACCGCTCTCCTTAAGCCCACCGCGGGCTGGCGCCCCGACGAGTCCGGGCGATCTCGCGGATGGGCTCGCCTTCCCACAAGCGCGGGGCGCGAGTATACTCTCCGGCAGCGTGCCGTTTGAGGGATGGTGGGAATTGAATACTATCGACACTCCGTCGTCATGGCGTAACCCGGTGCGTGCTCGGCTCGAGGCGGGGCAACCCGTGTTCGGCCTGGGCATTACTACGGCATCCGCGGAAGTGGCGGCGCAGGCAGCCACTCTGGGTTTCCACTTACTGTGGGTGGAAATGGAGCACTCCCCGATTACGCTGGAAACGCTCCGCCTCATGGTGCTGGCGACGCGCGCGTTGCCCGCCACCGTATTCGCGCGTGTCCCCGTCGTGGAACTGTGGACGGCAAAGCGGGTGCTTGATCAAGGGGTGGGCGGAGTCATTTTCCCTTTCATCGGAACGCCGGAGCAGGCCATGCGCGCGGCGGCGGCGTGCAAGTACCCGCCGCTCGGCAAACGCGGTTCGGGCGCGGGGGCGGCGGCCCGCACCTGGCCCTCTCCCGGCAACTACTATGATTCGGCTGACGCCAACGTCATGACCGTTTGCGTGGTTGAGGACGTCTCCGGCCTGGATAACATCGATGCCATAGCCGCCACTCCCGGCATCGACGTCATCTTTATCGGCACGAGCGACCTATCGTTCGCACTCGGCTTGCGTGGACGCCTGAACGAGCCGGCACTGGATGCCGCCATCGCGCGCATTGTGAAATCGGCGCGCCGTTTCGGAAAATTTCTGGGGCTGCCCGTATGGAGCGCGGAGGAAATCCACCATTACCTGGAAGAAGGCTTCTTGTTCTTTTGGTGCGGCACGGAAATCGGTCTGATGGAAAATGGCGCGCGGCAACTCCTCGAGCCTTTCGGCATCTCGGGGGGCGCAGATGGCCAGGGCGCGCTTTTCTAAACAGAGTGGATTGTAGCGGCGCTCTCCGAGCGCCGATCGGCGGTCAGAGACCGCCGCTACAGAACGCCGACTCATTCTATCCCCGCCAACATACCAGTTTTGACTCGGTCATCTCTTCCACGACGAAATGCGGCCCCTCGCGACCGATTCCACTTTTCTTAACCCCACCGTAAGGCATATGGTCGGCGCGATAGGAGGGGACATCGTTCACCATTACTCCTCCCACGCGCAACTGGCGGGCGGTTTGAAAGGCTCTGCCAATGTCGCGCGTGCAGATGCCGGCCTGCAGACCATACTCGCTGGCATTCACGGCATCCACCGCCTCTTGCAAAAACCGGTAGGGATGTAAAACCACCACCGGCCCGAAGACCTCGCGGCAGCAGACCTCCAGGTCGGGTGCGACATCAGCAAGGATGGTCGGCTCCAGCGTGGCGTTTTGCCGCTTCCCCCCGCTGAGCACCCGCCCCCCACGGGAGCGGGCGCGCTCAATCCACTCTTCCACTCGCTCCGCCTCGCCCGTGGTGATCAGGGAAGAAACATCGGTGCTCTCCTCGAGGGGATGCCCGGTCTTGAGTTTCCGGGTAGCAGCGACGAAGCGCTCGGTGAAGGTCTTTTCAATGGATTCATGGACATAGATATTCTGCACCGAAATGCAGACTTGCCCGGAATGCGTAAAGCTCCCCGTTACGCAGCGGGGAATCATCGTGTCCAGGTCGCAATCGGGCTCGAGGATGACGGAGGAATTGGAGCCCAATTCCAGGGTGACGCGACGCAGTCCGATTTGCGCGCGGATCTGCTCTCCCACCGGAACGCTGCCCGTAAAGGTGATCATCGCCACTCGCGGGTCAGTGATCAACAGCGGCCCCAATTTGCCTCCGGAGCCGGTTACGACGTTGTAGGCGCCCACGGGCGCACCCGCTTCCTGGATCAATCGGGCCAGACGCAGCGCGCTGAGCGGAGTGTTCCCGGAAGGTTTGTGAACTACGCTGTTGCCGGCCGCCAAGGCGGGGCCAATCTTGTGCAGGGCAAGGTTCAAAGGGTAGTTGAAAGGAGTAATGGCGCCGATGACTCCCAGCGGCTCGCGCACGGTCATCGCCCAACGCCCTTTGCCGATGGGGGCCGCTTCCATGGGAATCACTTCTCCGCGCAGGTTCCGGGCGGCGTCGGCGGAAGCGAGCAGGGTTTGTTGCCCGCGCTCCACCTCGAGCCGCGCTTCCCGGATGGGCTTTCCGGTTTCATAGCAGACGAGCAGGGCAAACTCTGCGGCATCGCGCTCCAGCAGGGGGCGCATGCGTTCGAGGAGCTCGGCGCGCTCGTATTGGGTGAGCCGCGCCATCGCCGACGCTCCCTCATGAGCTGCCGATACCGCGCGCTCCACGGTCGCGGCATCCGCATCGTAAACTTCTCCCACCGGCGTGCCATCGTAAGGGAGATGGATGGTGCGCAACGCACCCGAGCGCACCCACTCCCCGCCGATAAGCATGGGGAATTCCTTTTTTTCGATGGTCGCTGTCGCCATGGGTCATACTCCTTGTTCATCTGCTGGCGGCCCGGGTGCACCGCAGGTGCTTTGCAGCGCCGTCCATCAGTTGACGGACTGCCTCTTTGTTCCTGCCAGCGCCCTCCGCCCCAAGTTGCCCGCTGACCAGAAATTATAGCAGCCCGGTTGGCCCAAGTCTTCCCAGAGCGCCCGGCCGGAAAGTCCCTCGCGCCCTGTTGCCCGCCCAAGGTCATCAGGGAGGAAACTTCGGCGCCCTCGCCAAGAGGGCTCCCGATCTTGCGGTGCGACAATTACCCACCCTCCTAAAATTGTTTTGCAAACGATAGGAAGAATTTATATTAACTCCCATTGACATGCGCCTGGGGCGTGGCGCTAGTCTATAATATTGCACAGCGGGGCCGAAGGGGGTTTCTCAGGGTGCGCATGCCGATCAACACCCTGGGGAGAAGCTTCCCTGCATCCCTTCCGAAACCCGGATATCAGGTAGTGCATCAGTTGGTTTGTTGTAGCGGCGGTTTCTGACCGCCGAACTGTAGCGTCGATCTCCGATCGACGATTCGGCGGTCCCCGCCCCCCGGGTTAAACTCCGACCGCCGCTACAGCGCGCCGTAGTCCGCTGAGAATGTTAAGCGGTAGGGGGATTTACAGGAATGGGCCAGCCCGAAGACAAGTTGGATGCCAGTAATGTTTTAACCATCGAAGATATTTCCAATCTCGCGCGGGACGGAGGCAAGCCGGCCGAGACGCTCATGAACGTCGTCGCCTTGATTGCCCGGCGCTTCCGGACGGATGTTTGTTGCGTGTATTTGTTGGAGCCGGACCGGATCAACCTGGTGCTGGCGGCAACCCTGGGTCTCCGCCCGCAGTGCATCGGGGCTCTGCGCATGGCCACTCATGAAGGCCTGGTGGGTTTGGTGGCGGAGCAACTGCGTCCCGTCGCCG
The DNA here is from genome assembly GCA_049522495.1 of Terriglobia bacterium. GTDB lineage: Bacteria > Acidobacteriota > Terriglobia > UBA7540 > UBA7540 > Bog-366. The sequence goes on along the minus strand of JBEKNU010000195.1, from coordinate 10,848 downwards.
TGGAAGAGGTGAAGAAGCATCCCCGCTTCAAATACTTCAGCGAGGCAGGAGAAGACGCTTACCGCTCGTTTCTAGGGGTTCCCCTGATCGATCAAGGTCTGTTGCAAGGCGTGCTCACGGTTCAGACGATTGCGCCGCGCGTCTACCATGAGGACGAGATTCACATGCTCTCCGAGGCCGCCATGCAGGTCGCCCCGGTGGTCAGCGAAGCTCGGACCCTGGATCGCTTCATTGCTCCCGCCCAGGAGCGGCTTTGGTCCCTGGCGCGCAATCTCTGGTGGAGTTGGGATCATGACTCCGGCGGTTTGTTTTTGGACCTCGACCCGGTGCGTTGGCGGAAGTTCAACCACAATCCCATCGCCGTGCTCGCTCCACTCCCGCTTGCGGAGATTGAGCGCCGCGCCCAGGAGTTGGTGCTGCATGGGCGAATCAATTACGCTTACCGCCGGCAGCGCGAATATCTGCAAAGGGATCGGACCTGGGGCGCCAAAAACGCGGGGGTGCTGAGGCGGCGTCCGGTCGCCTACTTTTCCGCGGAATTCGGCCTGCATGAGTCCATCCCCATCTATTCGGGAGGCCTGGGAGTCCTCGCCGGCGATCACATCAAGAGCGCTTCTGACCTCGACATTCCGCTGGTGGGGGTGGGACTTTTCTATAGCCAGGGATATTTCCGCCAGCGGTTGGACTACGACGGCTGGCAGCACGAAGAGTATTTCGAGACCGACGTCAGCTTGTTGCCCATGGAGCCCGCCATCGGAAAAACCGGTGAGCCGGTGACGGTGGAAATCGAAACCCGCAGCGGTTCGCTGTGCGCCAAAGTCTGGCGGTTAAGGGTCGGCCGGTGCGACCTGCTCCTGCTTGACTCCAATGTGCCCGGAAATGCTCCGGAAGACCGCGAACTGACCTCCCGCTTGTATGGCGGAGATGGGCGGGTGCGCATTCGCCAGGAGTTACTCCTGGGCGTGGGGGGCATCCGAGCCTTAAAAGCCATGGGGATCACTCCCGGGGTTTTTCACTTGAATGAGGGGCACAGCGCTTTTGCCTTGCTGGAGGCCATCCGCGTCCGCATGGAGGATGAGGGCCTGACATTTGAACAAGCCACGCCGCTCGTCTGCCGGGAAGTGGTTTTCACCACGCATACTCCCGTGCCGGCGGGCCACGATCGATTCAACTCCGGACTGATGGAAGAGCACCTCGGCCCGCTGCGGGATCGTCTGGGGCTGTCGCTCGATCGCCTGATGCAAATCGGCCGGGAAAATCCCGCCGATGCCAATGAAGATTTCTGTTTGACCGTGCTGGGCCTGAGGATTTCCCGCCGGGCCAATGCCGTTTCGGCGCTGCACGGGCGCGTGAGCCGCGCCATGTGGAAAGGGCTCTATCCTGGCGAAGCGGAAGACACTGTTCCCATTGGACACATCACCAATGGAGTGCACGTTCCCAGTTGGCTGTCGCCGCAAATGTACCGTCTCTACGACCGCCACCTGGGGACCGGATGGCACGAGCACAGCAGTGAACCGCGCATCTGGGAAGGAATCGAAAACGTCGATGATGGGGAGTTGTGGGAAACCCATCTCAACCTGAAGCAGAGCCTCCTGGAATTTGTCCGCACCCGCGCCGCCCAGCAGGCGGAGCGCCGCGGCGAACCGTTGGAAGTCCGGCAACGCCTGAGCCGCATTCTGAGCCCCGACGCCCTGACCATCGGATTTGCCCGCCGCTTTGCCACCTACAAACGCGCCAACCTGATGCTGACGGATATCGAGATGCTGGCCACTTTGGCCAACGACCCCAAGCGCCCCGTGCAGTTTGTATTCGCCGGCAAAGCCCATCCCCTCGACGAACCCGGCAAGCGCATCCTTCAACAAGTCGCCCACCTGATGCGCGACCGAAAATTTTCCGACCGCTTCGTTTTCGTCGAGGACTACGACATCAATGTGGGACGACACTTGGTGCAGGGCGTCGACGTGTGGCTGAATAATCCCCGGCGGCCGTTGGAAGCGTCAGGAACCAGCGGACAGAAAGTGGTTCTGAACGGCGGCCTCAATCTCTCGGTTTTGGACGGCTGGTGGGCGGAGGCCTACGACGGCTTGAATGGCTTCGCCATCGGCACCGGCAGAACCCATTCCACCATGAGTTTGCACGACAAGCGCGACAGCGAGGATCTGTATCGGGTTCTTCGGGAAGAAGTCATTCCTCTTTACTACCAGCGCGACCACGACGGCTTGCCGCACGGCTGGATCAAACGTATGAAGCGCACCATCCGCACCCTCGGATGGCGATTCAACGCCGACCGGATGGTTATGGACTACACGCTAAAGTGCTACGTGCCGGCGGTGGGCGGAACTTCCAGTGACATGAGCACCACGCACTGAGGGCGCAACGAGGTTAGTCCCAACACTGTTCACTTAGTTGTCGTCACGGATTAGGGAATCCAATTGCGGGCGAAGCCCGCCTTGGACTGCGGTAGCAGCAGCTACCGCTTTCGGTTCATACGGCAAAGCCGCAAAGGGCGGAGGAAGAAAAGCGGTTGCTGCTGCTACCGCAGTCCAAGGCGCTTCGCGCAGTAGGGGCGGTTCGCAAACCGCCCCGGTCACCCCATCACGCACGTTTTCGTATCGGCGGGCGGAACGCGTCCCTACAACGTCGGGAGCCCGCATGGCGCTTCCAACCACTTCTTACGTTTAGGGGGTCCGCTTAAAGTTGTGCGACCCCCTTTATCTTTTGGTAATATCTGCTACGTGCCAGCGCCGACAATAAGAGGCAAACTACCGCGCGCGCTGGGCGATGGTCCGCGCCACGAACAATGCTGGGCGAAGACGGCCGAAGACGGAAAGCCCGGCATCAGCGTGCGCGACCACTGCCTGAACGTCGGTTGCGTCGCCGAGGCACTTCTGGCCCTGCTATCCCCGCAACTCCACAAGCTAATCCCGCCGAGCGCCGCCACCCTCGCCGCCCTGCATGACATTGGCAAGGTGTCACCGGGCTTTCAAGTGAAGAGTGAAGTGTGGTTGGTGCAGCGTGCGTTGAAGGATCAGGCGCTGAAAGAAGGCTGGAGCGTGCGGGTATCTGACCACGCGAAGATCAGCCAATTCACTGTGCAGAGCGTACTCCGAAGTTCCCATCTCCACCGATGGGCGGCGGTGGTCGGTGCACACCATGGACGGATCAAAGGGGAGCGGGTGGAGGTAGGCGAACCATGGGAAGAGCAACGCCGCCGCTTGGCGGAGGAACTTATCAGGGAATTTGGGCCGTTGCCGGATCAGCCACCGAGTGACGCAATCCTTTGGTTCGTCGCCGGGCTGATTACGATTGCCGATTGGATCGGTTCGGACGAAACACATTTCTCCCAGGATGCTCGCTGGGACATGCCGGAACGTCGTCGCCGAGCGCAGACAGCCCTGGCGACGATCAATTGGAGATCGGTCGAAACAAGGGAACTAAACGGATTCGGTGGCTTGTTCCCGGAAACCCCGCACCCCAACAGCCTCCAGACCGCAACGGTGCAGGTAGCGCGTGACCCTGGCGTCTACGTCATCGAAGGGCCGATGGGTTGCGGCAAGACAGAAGCGGCGCTGGCGGCGGCGTATCAACTCATGGCGGCGAGGAAAGCCGCAGGGCTGTACTTCGCCTTACCGACACAAGTCACCAGCAACCGCATTCACTTGCGCGTGCAGCCCTTCGTTGAGCGAATTTCCGTTCATCCGGCAGAAGTGCGGCTCGCCCACAGCGCTTCTTGGTTGGCCGAGACGAAGGCGCCAGCGCAGTTGTGCCCGGCCAGCAGGAATGACGCCGAAGCCCAAGAACACGTCCACGCCGGGCGCTCCTGGTTCGCGTCTGCTAAGCAGGCCCTGCTCGCGCCGTTTGGCGTTGGCACGATTGACCAGGCGCTACTGGGTATTGTGGCGGCCAAGCATTTCTTTGTCCGGCAGTTTGGTCTTGCGGGCAAGGTCGTGATTCTGGACGAAGTGCACACCTATGATCTTTACACCAGCACACTCATTGACACGCTGGTGAAACGGCTGCGCGAGTTGCGGTGTACCGTCATCATCTTATCTGCCACCCTCACGAAAAAGCGACGCCTCGAGCTGCTCGGATTGGCCGACGGCCAACCGGCCAGCGCGGCATATCCACTGGTCTCCGGTGTCGCCGATTCAGTCATCGAGCGGACGTGCGAGCCACCGCCAGCCAAGACGGTTCGGGTACGCGGCCTCTCCGGCGCCTTGCCGCTGGAAGGCGCCATGGAACGCGCCAAGCACGGCGAATGTCTGCTGTGGATTCGCAACACAGTGGATGAGGCACAAGCGACCTACCGCGCGCTTCAGAGCGCCAATTCCGAAGGTGGCCCCAGCATCGCCTTGCTGCATTCCCGCTTTCCCTTTTTCCGCCGGGAACAGCTCGAAACCGACTGGATGGCCTGGCTCGGCAAAGACTCTACCCATCGGCCCAACGGCTGCATTTTGGTTTCGACCCAGGTGGCCGAACAGAGTGTGGATATCGATGCCGACGTGCTAATTACCGACCTCGCTCCGACCGACATGCTATTGCAACGGATCGGCCGTTTGTGGCGGCACGACCGGCCCACCCGTCCGTGTCCACAGCCCGAAGTCTGGATTCAGATGCCGTATTTAGACGACGCATCACTACGTGACGCGAGCGAGAAGGAACTTCGCCAAGCTCTGGGCAAGAGCGCACGCGTCTATGCGCCTTACATCCTGCTGCGTTCGCTCCAACAGTGGCGGGGGAGGGCGACGATCAAGTTGCCGGACGACATCCGCCCGATTCTCGAAGCCACTTATGCGGACCCGGCGGTCGTCGAACCACCCACATGGCAGGAACTCCGGAAACAGTTGCAGAAGCGGAAAGAAGAAATGGCCCTCCTAGCGCTCAACGCCATTACTATTTGGAACAACCCGCCCCTGCAAGACGAGGAAGGCGTCCAGACGCGGGTGATCACGTACCCGACCGCCCAATTGCTTCTGGCGACTGAGATTACCCGGCTCGACTCGCACTCGGCGCGTCTCCGCCTGCTCGACAGCGCGGAAGTTACAGCCCACGACCGCGAGTGGAGTTTCAAGGCTGCCAAAGCGATTTATCGCAATCTTGTCCGTGTGCCACGTTGGGCACTTGGGGCCGGACTCGACAAGCCGCCGGACTGGCTGGCCAATCACGTCGCGCAACCCACCGCCATCGGACTGGTGCAACCGGATGGCAGCATTCGCTGGCCCGGCGATGAAAAGCAGACGGGGCTTTCATATCACGCCGATCAGGGTATCATCGTTGAACGCGCACGCGTGCCCCGTGCGTATTACGAGGAGTCCGATGAATCTTGCGACTGACGCTTGGATTCCGATTGTCTGGAATGACGGCAAACCGGGAACCGTGAGCCTGCGCGAAGCGTTCGAGCGCGGCGAGGAGATTCGTGACCTCGCCGTCCGCCCCCATGAACGCATCGCCCTGATGCGCCTGCTCATCTGCATCGCCCAGGCGGCGCTCGACGGCCCGGCGGATTATAACGACTGGAAAGCCTGTCAGCCGCGCATCGCCCCGTCAGCGCTTGAGTACCTCAATCGCTGGCGGCACGCTTTCGAGTTGTTCGGCGAAGGTCAGCGGTTCTTGCAGATTGCCAATCTAAAGAAGCCTGCGATCAAGTCCAAGGGCGCCGATGACGAAGAAGGCAGCTCGACCAGTAAACTCGATCTCGCGTTGGCCACCGGCAACAACACGACACTTTTCGATAACGCGGGCGGTTCCGAGCGCGGCTTCACCTCCGCTGAACTTGCTTTAATGCTGACGACTTTCCAGTGTTTTTCACCATGCGGCACGATTGGGGTCGCTTTATGGAACGGTAGCCCGACCGTAGGATGGAGCAGCTACCCAAATGTTAAGCCCGGTCAGAGCGCACACGCTCCCTGTCTCTCCGGCAACATGCTCCATTCGTATCTGCGCGGGCGCGATCTGCTCGATTCTTTGCACTCCAACCTGATTACGAAGGAGCAGGTGGAAGGGTTCTGCGGTCATGATGCGTGGGGAAAGCCCGAGTGGGAAAGTGTGCCCTTCGACCCCACAGACAAGAGTGGAGTGCAGAATGCGACCATGTCGTATCTCGGAAGGTTGGTTCCCTTGACCAGGGCCGTTCAACTCGCGGAGGACCGGCGCTCAATGATACTCGCCAACGGCCTGGAGTATCCACCCTATCCAGAATGGCGAGAGGCATCGGCCACCATCGTGATCGTGACCCGGTCGGTCAAAAAAGAGCCGGCCCGTGTAGCGCTACAGGCCTCTGTTGATAAAGACACATGGCGAGAGTTGCATGCTCTGACGGTGATCGCAGTGGACAAGAACACTAACGGTGGTCCGCTGGCACTGCGAAATCTTAGGAACGATGAGGACCTTGACTTGTGGGTTGGCGGGCTGGTTGCCGCAGGCAATGGCAAGCTGGTGGATAGTTCTGAGTCCGTCTTCCACATCCCTGCCGCAATGCTGAAAGAAACCAGCCAGATGGTTTACGAGGCTGGGGTACGGCTGGCGGAAACAATAGCGTTCCGGGTTAAGAGGGCTGTTTCTGTTTACCACAAGGAACTCGGCGACAAGCTTGACCGGCCCGAAATGAGAAACCGTCGCAAGCAAATTCAGAGCAGCGCCGCTGCCCAATTTTGGACTGATATCGAAAGTGCCGTGCCGCGCTTGTTGGAAGTCGCTGCCGCACCAGAGAGTCTTGGCCCCAACCGCGAGTGGCACAAGACCACGTGGGGACAATCCGTCTGGCGCGCTGCCCGTGCGGCGTATGAGAGGGCCTGTCCGCGCGAGACACCACGCCAGATACGCGCGTATGCTTTGGGGCTAAACGCATTGTTCGCTCCCCGCACCGAATCAGCCGAGGTTGGAACCGAAAAGGAGGTTGAAGCATGAGTAGCAATCAACCCGACCCCAAGGAAGTGGCCGCACGCTTGTTGACCCATCTGCGCCAACTCAAGAACAATCGGGGAGCGATGGCTGACTTGCGCTGCGCGCTGAATCCGACCAAGCTTCCGCGTGCCTGGCCATTGCTGGCACGCGTTGGCGGCATCGGCAATCCCCGCGTTGAAGTCGTTGCCGGATTATTTGCTTACCATCCGGACGAAACCCACAGCGGCAATCTCGGAACCACCTGCCTGCGTCTTAAAGGACAAAACGAGTCCTTTGACGCTCGCTTCCAGCGCTTGCTGTCTTGCGGCCGTGATGAGATTTGCGAGCGGCTACGCCCCGTGGTTTTCGCCGCCAAGCCCAAAGGGATACCGATCAACTACGAGGAGTTATACGCTGACCTTTGTTACTGGGGCGACAAGGTGAAAGAGCGCTGGGCGCGTGAATACTGGGGCGCGCCCGAAGCTGAGGAACCGGCACCTCTGGCCGCCTCGGAGGCCACGCCATGACCCATCTCACCCAAGTCACGCTTGATTTCAAAACCGCCGCCCGGCTGGGGCTGCGCGATTGCTACGACTGGCACCAGAAAGTTTGGCAGGCTTTCCCCGGACGGGACGGTGAGCAGCGCGAGTTCCTGACTCGGCTCGACCAGCGCCGGGAGGGCTTCCGACTCCTGATTGTCTCACCCATGCAACCGACCCGGCCCGAATGGTGTCCGCGCGACCCCGAGAGCTGGAAAACCAAACCGATTCCGGAAGCGTACTTTACCCGCCGCCGGTATGTATTCCAGCTTTGCGCCAACCCAACAAAGAAGGTCGCAAGCAAACCTGACGGCACCGTAACCAAGAACGGCCGCCGCGTCCCTTTGGGGAAGCGCGAGGAACTTGTGGAGTGGATCAAGCGCAAGGGAGACCAAGGCGGCTTCACCGTGGATGAAGCCACACTCCGCACCTTCTCACGTGGCCGGGAGTATTTTAGGAAAAATGGCCAAGACGGTTTGCACAGTGCGGTGGAGTTCCAGGGCGTGCTGACCGTCACGGACCCGGCCAAGTTTCACGAAACCTTTACGCGCGGCATCGGCTCGGCCAAGGCTTTTGGCTTTGGCCTGCTGGTGATCGCCCCGGTCGCATAAACAAGAGCGAAAAACACCGAGAGGAGCAAACATGAAACTCATCGAGCTGCACATCCTGCAATCGTTCCCCGTTTCCTGCCTGAATCGCGACGACGTAGGCGCGCCCAAGACGGCTATTTTTGGCGGCGCCACTCGCGCCCGCATCTCCAGCCAGTGTCTGAAACGAGCCATCCGACTGCACGCCAAAGAACTGTGCCCGGAGTTGTTCGCCGGGGAGCGTAGCAAGCTGATCGTTCGTCCTATCGCCAAAGCCGCCGAGCGGCATGGTGCCCCGGCTGACAAGGCGCTAGAGGCTTCCATGAAGTTCTGCGACGAGTTAGCCACATTCGACGAGAGCGCATTCAAAAAGAACGAAAACATCCTGAAAGTTAAGACGCTCATGTTTCTTTCACCGTCCGAGTGGGAAGAAATCGGCAAAGAATTAGCCACGATTCTCGCGGAAAGCAAGGATGCAAAGGCCCTGGACAAGAAGATCAAGTCCGCCGCTCACAAGGTGAAGGAAGCAAAGCTGAAAGATGCCGCAGACATTGCACTCTTCGGACGCATGGTGGCTACGGACCACTCACTCACCGTGGAAGGGGCAGCGATGTTCAGCCATGCCCTGTCAACCCATCGTGCTGACAACGACATCGACTTCTACACCGCAGTGGATGACCGCCAGGGCGAAGACCCAACGGTGGAAGAGGAAGACCGGGCGGGTAGCGGGATGATGGGAACGCTGGAGTTCACTTCGGCAGTCTATTACCGCTACGTTGGCCTGAATCTCGGACTCTTGGTGGATGATTCTCACCTCAGTGCGCTCTCACCGAAAGATCGTCAAACCGTCGTGGACTCCTTCCTGCGGGCGGCCATCCTGGCTGTTCCTGGCGCACGGAAAAACTCCATGAACGCCAGCACCTTGCCGGGCTACATGCTTGGTCTGGTCAAAGACAAAGGACAACCGCTGCAACTGATTAATGCTTTTGAAGAGCCGGTGTCCTGCAAGAGCGGACTGATGGACGCCTCTATTACCGCGCTCAAGGAGCATCACGAGCAATTGAAGAAAACCTGGGGCATCAAGCCGTCGGCGGAAGTCGCCATTCCGGACAAGCCGCTCGACGAATTCTGCGAGGAGATTCTGCACCATGTCTGACACCGCCTACCTTGCGCTGCTTCTGGACGCCCCGCTGCAATCCTGGGGCTTTTCCAGCCGGTTCCAGCGCCGCACCACCGGACTGCACCCAACCAAGAGCGGCATCATCGGCCTAATCTCTGCCGCGATGGGCTTGGCCAAAGGCTCGGATGAAGAGCGCGACATGCTCCCGGAACTGGCCAAGCTGAAAATGAGTAGCATTGTTATCCCACGCGAGGGGGAAGGGCCTACGGGCCCGCTCCCCGTCCTTCGCCTTGAGGACTATCACACCGTGCTCGACACTCGCCGCGCGAGCGGCAAGATGAACGAGGATGCCGTTGTGACGCGCCGCCAATACCTGCTTGACGCCCGTTTCGGCGTGATCCTTGCGGGCGGCCGGTTGGTTCTGGAGCGCGTCGCCGCCGCGCTTGAAGACCCCGTATGGGGCGTCTGGCTCGGCCGCAAGAACTGCATCCCTGCCGAACCGGTCTATCGCGGTCTGTTCGAGACGGAGGCCCAAGCCCAACATAGGCTGATTGGCAACAGATCAATTGAGGAGTTTACTACTGTTTCCGAAGTGAGCGATTTTGCTGACGGCACGGACTCGATCAGCGACCAGCCGGTGAGCTTTGGCGACGGCGCCAGCAGTGGCCCGGACAAGCGCCAGTTCGCCGTGCGCCGCATCAAACTCGTTCCGGGCCGCGCAATCGAAAACCGGCAATCGAAAATCTAGAATCGCCTCATGCCTATCTTTGAAAAACCACCGTTGGAGACGCTGACGCCGGCGAAGGACCGGTGGACGCCGATCTACCTCGAACACGGACGGCTGGAGGTGGATGACTCCAGCATCAAGTGGATTGGCGCGGACCGGTTGGTGTACAGGCTTCCCGTCGCCACACTGTCGGCGGTATTGCTCGGACCGGGCACCACGGTGACGCACGCGGCCATGAAGGCCTGCGCCGATTCCAATACGCCCGTCTGCTGGATCGGCGAGGACGGGATGCGCTTCTACGCCTTCGGCATCACGCCCAATCACGACAACTTGATGCCCCGCAAGCACGCTGCCGCTTGGGCGGATAAGAAGAAGCGCGCTGAAATCGCCCGCCGCATGTTTGTGCAGCGGTTCCCCGGCGTGGATGTGCAGGCGTATTCCGTCACCGAGTTGCGTGGCATGGAGGGCTTGCGCGTGCGCGCCAAATACGCGGAACTCGGCGAGCAGTACGGAGTCACTTGGAAAGGGCGCAACTACGACAAGTCCAACTGGAATCTGGCGGACAACATCAATCGCGCGCTCTCGACGGCCAATGCCAGCCTCTACGCGTTGTGCGCCGCCGTACTCTGCTCGCTGGGTTACCTGCCGTCGCTGGGATTCGTTCACGACGGCGGCACGTTGCCCTTTATCTATGATGTGGCGGACCTGTACAAGGAAATAACCAGTTTTCCGGCAGCGTTTCAGGCCATGCGCCAGGACCCTAACGACAAGGGCGACCTGGTCCGCACGCTGCTGAAGGAACGCGTCGAGCAGGAAAAGCTGCTTCAGAGAATTCCCAAAGACATGGAGGAACTGTTTGCATGACGGTCATCGTTGCCACCGACACGCCGGATGCCATTCGCGGAATGCTGAAACGCTGGTTTATCGAGCCCCGCCCTAATGTCTTCGTCGGCTCACTGAATCGGCGCACTCATGAGAAAACGATCGAGTACA
>JBEKNU010000194.1:0-14722 GCA_049522495.1 Terriglobia bacterium | reverse complement strand
TCTCGCGCAGTTCGAGCTTGTTGAGCGCGAGCACGCTGACCATCTGAACCAGGCCGGGCGTCAGAATTTGCTTCTGCGCCACCTTGAGATTCAGGCCGATTCTGGGAGAAGGACCACCCATAATTCCTCAAAAGCAGTGATGAGTGACGAGTGAAGAGTGAAGAGTGACAAGCAAGAAATACGACGGGTTTGTTTGCTCTTCACTCGTCACTCATCACTCGTCACTGCTCTTACATTGCCAGGCGAAAGGAGTCGCCCAGGTAAACGCGCCTGACTTCGGCGTCGTTGCCGAGTTCCTCAGGGGAACCGGCGCGGAAAATCCGTCCGTTGTTGATGATGTAGGCGCGGTCAGTAACTTGCAAGGTCTCGCGCACGTTGTGATCCGTTACCAGCACGCCGATTCCGGACTCCTTCAGACGAACGATGATCTTCTGAATATCGAGGACCGTCAAGGGGTCGATACCGGAGAACGGTTCGTCAAGGAGGATGAAGGAGGGTGAAATCACCAGCGAGCGGGCAATTTCTACGCGCCGCCTCTCTCCTCCGGAGAGCAAGTAACCGTAACTCCGGCGAACTTGCTGAAGACCCAAATCCTCGATCAACTCCTCCAAGCGTGCCCGGCGACGGTCCGCCGTCAATGGCCGCGTCTCGAGCACTGCCATTATATTCTCTTCCACCGTGAGCTTGCGGAATATGGAGGGCTCTTGCGGGAGGTAGCTGATGCCTTCTCTCGCCCGGAGGTACATCGGAAAGTTGGTGATGTCCACTCCGTCGAGAAGGACCTGGCCCGCGTCCGGGCTGGTCAGGCCGACAATGATATAAAACGTCGTGGTTTTGCCTGCCCCATTGGGCCCGAGCAAACCCACCACCTCTCCCTGCGCGATCCTAAGGTTAATGTCATCAACAACCTTCCTACCCTTGTAAGACTTCGTCAGATCTGCTGTGGAGAGAATCTGCATTGTCGCTCATGGTGCGACGCGGTGCTTAGATAATGAGGGCGACTGGTCACCTCCATCCACAAAAAGCCTATCATCGTGAATGAAGAATGTCAAACGCTGGCCGGTTGTGGAGCCCTTCTTATCATCAACCAGACTGGGCGGACCACCGGAAAGGACAATTTTTCCGGGTCCCGCGTAGTATTGAGCACGGTCGCCGGTCCCAACGCGGCCCGGCTGCGTGACTTTAACGTGACCGTCCGCTTCCGCGTGATCCACTTCCGAGCCTTCCACCGTGTCTCCTTGGGTGAAATAAACGTCCAATCGGTCAGATTGCAGCGTGGTGCTTTCTGTTACCAGGCGTACATTGCCGTGGTAACGAGCGCGCCGACCCTGATCGAAATACTCCAAAAAGTCGGCATGCACCGTCAGCGGGCGCGGGCCTCCGGCAGGATGAGGGGCAGATCCTTGCTCGCTGACCATAGCGGCGGGTTGCAGGTAACTGGTGACCACCTGCGAGCCCGAACTGACCCGCCTCTGGGTACGGTACACATCCAGCGCCGAAGATTCCACGACGTCCGTCCCCTGCCAAGCGCGGACATGCCCTTCGTAGTGGACGGTTTGGTTCTGCTGTCGCGCCACCATCCTGTCCGCCAGCACATTGGTAGGGAGAACCGGGGTCGGGGCCGGGTGGGCGCCGGGGGCCGGGCTGGGTACATGGACGGCTTGTACCTTGCCTTCACCGATGGAAGTACCGGTGCGCATGTCGATGGTTATTTTCTGGCATTTGACCCGGCTGTTGGTGTCCCAGACCTGCGGGTGGCCGAGAAGCAGCATGGTCTGCGTCGGAGCGTCATATTGGGCATTATCTCCGCTCGCCTGGCGGTCGCCGTCGCGGTATTGGAAGTTTCCGGTTTGCCGAACCTCGCGCATCGTTTGCGTGCCGACATCAAAAACCGCGTCCAGGCGGTCGGCGTGGGTCAATTGCGGGGTGCTCCCGGCGCGCGCGGCGGCAGGGGGGCGGAAAAGCATCTGCGTGGGAGCGAGTCCGCGCAGGGATTCAATGTGGCTGTGCTCGTCGAAGGTCATGAGGAATTGACCGGCCGTGACGACCTTTTCCCCGGTTTTGGGGTCGGCAGGGGTTACCAGGAGCGTTCCGGGCCCGACGGTGTCAGCGTCTTTCAAGCTATGGCCATCGGGCCGGAAGTCAAACCGCACCTCGGCGGCTGTCAAAGTCTTCCTCTCCGGGCCCTTACTCGCACTGGTTTTCTCCGAAACGTTCAGCACGGGTTGAGATTCCAAGTTGATGTGGACGTCACCGGTGGCCACACCCCGGAGCGGTTGCGGATGCTTACCACCGAGATCCATGTCAAATCGGTATGCGGTTAGACGACTGTTGCTTCCTTTGCCTTTGGATTCGCCCACGACATTCTCTTCTGCGGTAAGGTGATGCAACTGGCCGGAGGCGGCATCAAAATCCCCCTGCACGCGGTTGGCGTTGAGTTCGACACTGCGGAGTGAATTGACATCGAAGGCCTTCGCGTGGCCTTCCAGGTTGACCCGCGAAACATGATTTTGGTTGTCGAGCGCGACGTTGGCGTTATCCGCCAGGGCGCGGCGCTTCGCCTGGGTTACCTCCACCGGGCCTGTGAGCGTCAGCACTCCGTCCTCCTTGTCATAATGGAGCGCGGAAGCTATGAGGTGGATCGGCGGTTGGGGCGCCTTCTCGGTTCCCTGCGGTAAATCTACCGCGACGTCGTGCTTCAGGTCCATCCAGCCGTCGCGTGTGGCGTAAACCATGCCTATCGCCGAGCCGGAGGCAGGCCCCATGCGGAACTTGACGGGTTGATCGGTCTCGGCCAGTTCGTCCCCCCGATGATAGGCAACTTTGGAGGTTTCCACGAAGATCCGGTGTTTGCCACGCAAGCCGGTGCCGGGGATGTCGCTGGAGTGCGCGCTCAGCTCGATCTCCACGGGCCCGGAACTCAGAAAGTCACCTGATTGGGGGTTGTATTCGCAACGGTGCGTCCGCAAAATGTCGCCACGATCCCCCTTGCGGCCGAATAGCTCCACGGTTACATCTTCCAGCATCATGGACTTGCTCTGCTGGTAAGACACCGTCCGCGCGGCGTGAACGGTGAAGACCGGGCGGTGTCCGTCCGAGCGCGTGAACGTGTAGCCGGAAAGTTGTTGGTGAACATCCGGAGCGGGGCTGGGGAGATTGTGCGCGGGCGGGGTCCGGCGAGTCGAACTGCCCCAGTAGGTGAGGCCGACAGCCAGCGCCGTCACGGTAATACCCCCCACCACCAAGCCGGTCAGCCACCTTTGACGCCGGGCCCGCTCCAGACCTAGTCCTCGGGTTGCCACGAATGCCCCATTCCGCCGGTTGCCGCAAGATCCTTGATGACCAGTTGCAGACTGGCCATGTCCTGATAGTTGTTTCGTTCGAGTGCGAAGGCCAAGTCCACCTGTTGGCCGGCTTCGAGCGACGGCGTTCGCGCCGCCCATCCCCAGCCCAGCGCGTCAAGCGTGCGCGCTCCCTTTCCCACCCTCAACTTTAGATGCTTTTCCTGCAGGATGCGTGGCGCGGCCAGCAATCGTACCCCACAGGCGCCAAACACCGGCGTGGGGTTCCCCATGCCGAAGGGCTCAAGTTGAATGATCTCCTCATAAAGCGGCCAGTCTACCTCCGCCAGATCAACCGGCGCGTCCACGCGCAGCACCGGCTCCAGATCCGCGGCCGTGAGAACCTTGCGCGCATGCTCCTCAAATCGCCGCGTGAGCTCTGGAATGCGGTCCACCGCCACGGTGAAGCCCGCCGCCTGCGCGTGCCCGCCAAAGCGCTGGAAGAGGTCGCCGACCGAGGTGAGCGCATCCAGCAGATGAAAGCGTGGGATGGAACGCCCCGAACCCGCGCCTACGCCGTCTTCGGTCCCAATCACCAGCGCCGGACGATGATACCGCTCCACCACGCGCTGCGCCACAATGCCGATCACTCCGCGGTGCCATCCCTCGCCTGCCAGCACCAAAGTGTATTGCTCGCCAAGGTCAGCGCGCCGCTCCAACTGCGCCACAATCGCGCGCAGGATTTCTTCCTCCACGCGCTGCCGCTCGCGGTTCAAGCCTTCCAGCCTTTCGGCAATTTCGCGCGTGCGCGCGGCGTCCGGCAGAGTGAACAGGTCGATAACATCCCGCGCGTTTTCCATGCGCCCGGCGGCGTTCAGGCGGGGCGCCAGTCGAAAGCCCACGTCCCCGGCGCGGATTTCTTTACCCGCGAGGCCCGCCAGCTCAATCAGCGCGGCCAGGCCGGATTGCACCGGTTGGCGCAGAGCCTCCAGGCCGAAACGCGCAATGACGCGATTTTCGCCGAGCAGGGGAACCACGTCCGCAATCGTGCCGATGGCAACCACCTTCAAGTAAGACTGAAGCAGCCGCTCCGTAAGCCGCTCGCCCAGTAGCGCCTGCGCCAGCTTGAAGGCTACACCCACCCCCGCCAGCGATTTCTCCGGGTAGCCGCAGTCCGGCCGGCGCGGGTTCAGGATGGCGCAGGCGGGGGGCAAGTGGTCGTCGGGCAGGTGATGGTCGGTCACGATGCAGTCCACGCCCAGTTCGCGCGCCCGCGCCAGCACGGCGTGCTCGCGAATGCCGGTGTCCACGCTGATAACCACGCGGAAGCCGTTGGCCGCAGCCTCCTCAATCACCGGCACGCGCATGCCGTAGCCATCGGTGAGCCGGTGCGGGACGTAGGTCTCCACCTCGGCGCCCAGCATGCGCAGCGCCGTGAGCAGCACCACCACGGCCATGGTGCCATCAACATCGTAGTCACCATAAATCAGAATTTTTTCGTGCTGCTCCAGTGCGCGGCGCAAACGCGCAACGGCCTCGCGCATGCCGGCCATAAGTTCCGGGGAGTGGAGTTGCCCGAGGTTGGGGTGAAGGAACGCCTGCGCCGCCGCGGGTTCCGTAAGCCCGCGCTGCATCAGCAAACGCGCGAGTAGCGGCGAAACTTCCAGCTCGCGCGCCAGGCGCCGGACCGATTCTGCGTCAACAGGTGAGTCGAGCCACCGCATGGGTTGTCAATGGTGACACAGGCACTCCTGCCTGTGCCGCCTTGTTAATTGATTCTAGGCATCACTGCCAAGAGTGGCGGTGCCACAAGGTTAAGGTTCATGGTGACAGAGGAAGACGATGCTTGCAAGTGACCGCCTGCGCCGTAAGGGTCGAGCTTGATCATTGACGATGGGTATCAGGGCATGTAAAACCCTTCACCCATTGTGGATAAACCAATAATCCCCAACATTAACCAGAACTCCCCAGTTCTTGAACAAGGTTATCCCGGCAGCCTAAAGCGCCAAAATGTCCACTTTTTGAACTCATTTTCCAGTAGCCATTCCGCGCAACAGGGGTGGCGGGTTCTTGTCGATCCGTTAGGTGCAGTCTATTCCCATTGCGGACAAACTATCTGGCTCGCCGCTCGCCCAGTTGGGGGCCCCCCCAGGGCCTGGACGCGGGGCCAACATAAGGCTTGATCTTAATTTCTTGCCAGTCAGAGCCTTGCACCGGTGGCGGGTCAGTTTGAATCCCCAGCCAGGCATTCGTAAACACCAGGCGACAAGGCCGGAGGATGTTCGCTCGAATGCTCGTCAGCGGAGCTAGGCGGCAGCGGTATCTGCCACCCCCGCGCGCTCGAACAACGCGATGGCGATCTGAGACATATCCTGAAGAAAGCCTCGCCACTTCTCCGGCTTAAGGCTACTCTGGGGAGCCAGGAACACCAGCCACGTGCCTCCTCCACTGAACTGCAATTTCTCGCGGGCATTGATCGAGACGAGCAAGTCAACAACCCGCTGGTCGAACACGCGCCGGAGCCCCTCTTGGTCGGAGCCGGTGAGGGCAAAATGCTGGGAAAACTCCGGGGCTTCCAATTCCACGTGTTTAACCAAAGACGGCAGCCAATGCTTCCTGCTCAGGTCAAAAGTGGGGAGCCGACGTTGGGTGCTGGAAAAAACGACCATGGTATTGTGCATGGTGGTGTCCGTATCCTCGATCCGGGTCGCCCGAACATCATAAAGATAGTCAAAGATCGCGGCTCGCATGCCAGACACGGTTCCTTCCATGAAGTTGATGGCCCTGGGGTTCATCCTGCCCGTCGGCAACAGGGTGACGGGTAATTGCAAATCCCCAAGGAAGTTCGGCTTCCTTACCACAAAGGAAAAACCCATCTCCGAAGCAACCGCATCATTCATGTAAACGTCGCCCGCGCCATCCACCGCCACGGCGTCGCCCATGTCCCCCGCGTCATGCATCCGGGGACCTTAGGAGCGTCCGCACCGGCCGCGCGTCGCCGCTCGCTCCCCGAGCGTAAACGGTGGTGGTCACGCCGCCCGCGGAGCCTGCCAGATTCGCGACATACAGGTTGCCGGCCGCGTCCAGCGAAAGAAAGAAGGGTCGATGCAGGCCGGTATTGGGCCCTTCGATGGTGCGGGTGGGCGCGGCGTTTCCATCGGCGCCCGGAGCATATACCGTCACGCGCATGTTCGCGTCGCGCCCGTTGATGGGCTCGCCGGTGTTGGCGACATAAAGATTTCCCGCCTTGTCCAGCGCCAGCCCCCTGATGCCGTCCATGCGCGTCGCGCTGCCCTTAATCGTCCGAAGGGGTTTCACATCGCCGTCCGCGCCGGGAGGAAAGACCAGCAGACTGTCGGCATAGATGGACTTTGCCCCGGGGCCATTTACCTGGCTCACATCGAGGGACTCGCTCACATAAACATTCCCGGCGCCATCCACCGCCAAATACTCCGGGCCGCTTTTGAGCTTCGTGCTGAAACCGGTGATCGTCCGGATGGGTTGCGCATTGCCACTGGCCCCGGGCGCGTAGACGGTTACGCTTCCCATAAACCCCTGGTTCAAAACGTAGAGGTTCCCCTGCGCGTCAAACGCCATGGCATGCGGATCATTGAGCTTGGTCTCACTGCCTGCGATCGTCCCTGAAGGGCCTACGTTTCCATTCGAGTCTCCGCTGAATATGAGCACCTTGTCTTGCATTTGGTTCAGGACATAGATTTTCGGCGCCGAGTCCGTCGCCGCCGCGCCGGCGGGCGTTGCAAGCGGCGAGAAGGCTGGGGACAGGCCAAGCAATAGACCGGCTATGAACATGGTGTGAATGAAAGCTCTCATGCGCTCCTCCTATGAATGTTTGAACTGGATGCGGTATAGATGTGGGAATCGCCCGCCATCAAAGTGGGCCACTTCGTCTTGCCCCGCAGCCTCGAGCCGTCGGCCATTGCAGCTTCATGGCAAAAGGAATGATCCGGGCGGATTGCAGCAAACCCTTCAAAGCCTGTCAAGGTGAATACGAACGACGTGGGACGACCTGTCGGAGAAATCTCTCTGCGGGCTAACAAAATGGGCGGATTTGATTCGCGCCCGTTCCAATGGCCGCTGTGGTAATTTTCTTGATAGATGGCCTATTGCCTTCGGAACTACGTGGGGACTTCCACTCGCTTGCTTGCCGTCGCGCGGAAGTCAGAATAAACTGGTGGAAACGGCAGGCTCGCGGCTGCCTTGTGCGGTTGCCGCACGACAGGAAAGGACGCATTAAGCGTATGGCCCAGAGGCTCGCGGACAGGGTGTTAGCGGATTCTACGCGACGATTCAGGCTTGCCAAACCCCTCGGGTGCCTGGCCGTCATCACCGTCGTTTTGCTTGCCGGCAGCGTTCTTAAGGCCCAGGACGAGACCCAACCTATTGACGACATCACCGCCAAGTACCATTTTCTTTCGGCTGACGATACTCTGGCGATCCTCGACGAGGAGGGCAGGCTCAAGGGCTACATCGAGGTCGCTCAGCCGCAAGAGGAATCCGACGACATTCTGAGCTTCGACATCGTGGACGGATCCCGCAATAAAACCCACGTGAAATTTCACACCAACAAAATTCATGGGACGCTCTACCGCTTTTCCGGAACCGTGGAACGCGGCAAGGGCCACGAAGGGAAAGACCCGGATTATTTTCACCTGATCGGGGACCTGGATATCGTCACCGTCAACGGGGATACGGGCAAGGAAAGCGTGCGAACCGTCCGAGTCTTTCTCAAGTCCTTCGGAAAATCCGAAAGGCCCGAAAACTGAATTTCCTCCCCGATTTAAGATTTGCGTGCGCCCTCATGCGGCGTGCCTGCCCGTGCGCACAGCGTTTGTAGCCACCTGCCATACGCCCGCCCCTACAAGTCTGGGCTGGGGCAATCTGTCCCGGCGAAGTCGCGAGCCCCGGCCCTACCAATGGGGATGAAAATCGAAAATGAACGGCCGCCTCAGTCCAGACACCCGATCAGGGTACACGGAAACGCGACACCAGCTCTGTGCCATCTGGTGCAGGGCAAGCCACAGATGCAAACGCAGCGTGTGTAATACATGGTAGCTTGACTTGCGGGTTAAGTGGCAGTCTAATTGAGCCATCGGACTCGGCAGCCTCAATATCTCCGGGAGGCATGGCGTCATGAACAATTTCGCCTCCTCTTTTGGGAGGGGGCCAGCCCTGCACCAGATGGTACAGGGCCAGGGGTGGTAAACCCGCGAATCGTCGCTTTCCGCTTGGGCTATTCCTTGGCCAGCCGCCCGGTCGATGGGCTGTGAAATGAAAAGGGCGTTGGGCAGACCGGGTCCGGTTCTGTGCAAATTGGGTAGGAGCGATCTGGAATCAAAAGGGAAAGGAACCCCGCTATGCGCAAACTCAAGTGCTTCCAAGTTTCAGGTTTGACTGTTCAGGAAGTCCTCGATGAATTCAATGAACGCGCTAAGGAGCTTGGCGTCACGGAAAGTGACATCGTCACGGTTAGTGCGCTGTCACCGACCTTGGGCGTAAAGATCGCAACTCCTACCGGTACCGCAGATCCAAAGGTTGAGGTCGTGATTGTTTATTGGGCAGACAAATAACGGCTTGCCTAACCCGGCGCTGCAGGCGACGGCCAACAGCACGTAATGCATGGTTTCTGAGGTGCGAAGCTCTTCGCTATTAACTTCGCACCCCTCGCAACGGCCCGATGAATTCCAAAATTCGACGATCGCCGGACGAGGATTAGACAAATGGATTTCATCACGGTCGATGTTGAAACGGCTAATCCAGACCTGGCAAGCATATGTCAGGTCGGCCTCGTAGCATTCCAAGACGGCGCGGTGAGTGGGTCGTGGCAGAGCCTGGTCAATCCAGAAGATTATTTCGATGGCATGAACGTCTCGATACACGGGATCGATGAGGCATCGGTTAAGGGAGCGCCAACGTTTCCGCAAATACGAGACTTAATAGCGGGACGTCTAGCTGGGAAGATCGTTGCCAGTCACACATCTTTCGACCGTGTTGCTCTGGCCAGAGTGGTCGAAAAGTACGGATTAGAACAAATAGAATGTATTTGGCTTGACACGGCAAGGGTCGTCCGCCGTGCGTGGCCTGAATTCTCCCAAAGAGGATACGGCTTGGGGAATGTTGCAGGCAAATTGGGAATCGAGTTCGTACATCATAACGCTCAGGAGGACGCCCGTGCTGCGGGGGAAATACTGCTACACGCGATAAAGGTGACGGGCTTAACAGTCCAGGATTGGCTGGCTCGCGTCAAGCGCCCTATCAACTTGGGTCAGTTATCCTCAATAGCGGTGGAAGGAAACCCAGAGGGTCCCTTGTTTGGAGAGGTCATCGTCTTTACTGGGGCCTTGACCATCCCCAGAAGGGAAGCAGCAGAGTTGGCGGCAGTTGCTGGCTGCCAAGTAACCGCGTCGGTCAGCAAAACTACCACACTCCTTATTGCAGGCGATCAAGACATAAGAAAGCTGGCAGGTCATGAGAAGAGTTCCAAGCACCGGAAGGCTGAAGAGATGATTGCGGCAGGACAGCATATCCGGATATTAGGGGAAAGCGACTTCCGGCGCCTCATCGATTTAACTGTATGAAGTATTTCGCCTAACCGGGGCATACAGGCGGACGCGCGGGGCCGGGATGTTGGTGAAACTACGAGCTCACAGGCCGCGCGCCGCTAGCCACCATGGCAGAACGTCAGGCCCAAGGGTTTGCGCCAGGCCGAGGGTTTTTATGCGGGTGAGCATTAACATGATTTATAAGGGGCAGTCAACCCCATGAGCAGTACAGAAATCGTCACACTTATTGCATCCATCATCGCTTTAATCGGTTCGATCGTATCGCTGTTCATCAGCACACGACTGGCAATTTGGAAAGAACGCAGGCAACTTCGCTGGAGCAAGGAGTTGGAGCGTTTTTTTCAGCTTGAAGAGTTAGCGGGCGATCTTGTGGAGGATCTTGGAGGCTATCGCCCGCTCCCCGAAGACAGGACCGAGTTAGCCGGAAAATTCGACACCTTGGGACGGGCGGCTGGCCGATTTGCGAGGTATCCTGAAGTACGGCAGGCAATATGGGCACTCCGCAACACGTTGGACCGTATGTTTGTCGCGAAGCGAGATTCCGAGGACGACCGAGAGATCCGTGGTGAGCTCGATCCAGCCTTCCGGAAGCTCTTGGAAGCGTGTGACAAAGCGCTCGATAGAAAGAGACGATCTGTATAACAAGCGCCCTTCGACCGATGTCCGCTGAGAGACGCGGCGGCTGAGCTCTGTGGTTGGGCCGCCACGGCTTGTTACTGGTTGGCGCATCTCATCTCTTCCATTCCATACCCAGAAGGGCCATTCGCGGCCGTCGGGGCCGTGCCGCACGCGGGACAGCGAGATTTGGCCTGCGGCATTCGCCGTGAGGGCAGATGATGTGTCTCGACTTCCTCAAGATTCAGTGACCCTCCCCGTCATGAATGGACCGGCCTTCGGCATCAAACCCGCCCGAGGTCTGTCTTGACGCACGAGCGTATATTATTGTAATATACATGCTTGATGGCAGAATTCCCTGAAGAACTTGCGCGCTGCTCTGGCTTCGTTTGGGATGCCGGTAACGCGACCAAGAACTGGGATCTGCACCAGGTCACCCAGGCTGAATGCGAGCAGGCCTTCTTCAATCGGCCGATTCTGGTGACGGCCGACGAGAGGCACTCTACCGAGGAGCGGCGGTACGCGGCACTGGGGCAGACGAATGCTGGAAGGCGGCTCTCAATCGTGTTTACGATTCGCGGGACGCTTGTTCGGGTAATCTCGGCCCGCAACATGAGCCGCCGTGAAAGGAGAATCTATGAGCGTGTCCAGGAAACCAGGTAGAAAGGCGATCCCCCATTTCGCCAACGAAGACGAGGAGCGGAAATTCTGGGCAAGCCATGATACGGTCGACTACTTTGACTGGAGCAAAGCCGTTCGCGCGACTTTCCCGGAGCTCAAGCCGTCGACGACGACCATCTCCTTGCGCATGCCCGCATCGATGATCGAGGAACTCAAGACCCTGGCGAACGAAAAGGACGTCCCCTACCAGTCGCTCATGAAAGTCTTCCTGGCAGAACGAATCGCTCGCGAACGCGGCGGGCGCCGCAAGGTACCAGTTTGATTTTGCACTTTGCGCTTCGGCGGCGGTGGCGGAGATTCTTAAGGCCAAGGCTGCCGGGATCGAAGCACGTAGCGCGGACCTGCGTTCTTGAGGTCCGCGGCTCTTCTGTCGGAGAAACCACAAATCTCAACAACGGAGCCTTGCCCTGGGGTTCGGAAGCGTGAATTCTTAAGGAAGAACCGCAGACCTCAACGGCGGAGGTCTGCGCTACGCCCCGCGTGCTGCCGAGGTCTATTATCGGCCACTCAACGCCCTCATGTGACGTCGAGATGAATCCGCTCATTGACAGCTAGGGAATATTGGAGGTACTTTTAAACGTACCTCTGGAGGTTATGTCTATGGGTAAGGTCCCCGCCATCATTCCAATTACCGATCTTCGACAAGACGCCGCCGCGGCCTTGAGGCACGCGAAGTCATCGCAGCAGCCTGTGGTCATCACCCAACGCGGAAGGGCGGCGGCGGTTCTGCTGAGCATGGAAGCTTACGAACGCAACGAACACGAGCGCCAACTTCTGCACCTCCTGGCTCGCGGTGAACAGGAAATCGCCGCAGGGAAGGGATTCGACCTGGATGAGGTGCTGGCTGAGGCCGACGATCTCCTGGCGAGTGGCCCCAAATGAAGCTCCGGTTCACACCGTCCGGCCGCACCCAGTTTCTCCAGGCAGTAACCTATATTCTGCAAGACAATCTGCAAGCAGCCCGTCAGTTCCGGAAGAAGGCTGAGCGCGCCCTCCGACGCCTCACGCGATTTCCAGCCTCCGGCCGGCTCATTCCGGAGTTTCCGGATCTTCCCTTTCGCGAGATAATCATTTCGCCCTATTGCTTTTTCTACCGTTGTGAGGACAGGACCATTTGGGTGGTCGCATGCTGGCATGGTGCACAACTGCCGGCGGAACCGATGAAGGTAAAGACACTTAAGATTTGAGGAATCTGTCATGGCATGGTCGTTGCGGGAAGTCATCGAATCGCGGCAGGCGGATCAGTACCGTCTGCACGAGCAGTACATCAACGCTGGTCTGGCTCGCGTCCAAGGCATCATTGGCTTCGACAAGATTTACACGCGGGGGGAAGGGGCGTATTTGTGGGACGCTGAGGGCACGCGCTACCTGGATTTGCTGACGGGATTCAGTGTGTTTAACTTCGGGCGCGCCCACCCCATCATCAAGCGGGCGATCCAGGATCTGATAGCGCTCGATCGTCCCAACCTCGTCAAGATGGACTGCCCCCTTTTGGCGGGCCTGCTGGCGGAAGCGTTGGCGAAGCGTATGCCGCCGGGTTTGGACGCCGTCTTCTTCGCCAACTCCGGCGCGGACGCTGTTGATTCCGCTCTGAAATTCGCGCGCGCCGCCACCCGGCGTCCGCGGGTGCTTTACCTGGAGCACGCGTTTCACGGGTTGACCCTGAGCACCCTCGCCATCAACGGCGGGGAGGAGTTTCGCAAGGGTTTTGAGCCGCTAATGCCGGGGTTCGACGCCGTTCCCATGAACGATCCTGCCGCCCTGGAGAAGCAACTGCGCCCCGGCGACGTGGCCGCCTTCATCGTGGAGCCCATCCAGGGCAAGGGAGTGTACATCCCCGCCGCCGACTATCTGCCGGAAGCGCAGCGCTTGTGCCGCAAGTACGGCACACTCTTCATCTGCGACGAAGTCCAGGTGGGCATGGGACGCACCGGACGTTTCCTCTGTGCTGAGCACTGGGGCCTCGAGCCCGATATCGTGACGCTGTCAAAATCCCTGGGCGGCGGCTATGTGCCCGTCAGCGCCACGATCACCCGGCGCAAAATACATGACGCCACCTTCAATCGATTGGATCGCTGCCAGGTCCATTCCACAACTTTTGGGCAGAACGAGTTGGCCATGGCGGCCGGGCTCGCTTCCCTGCATGTCCTGGACGAGGAACGCCTGATCGAGCGCGCCGCAACGACCGGTGAGAAACTCCTCCAAGGGCTCGCGGCGCTAAAAGAACGTTATGAGCTGATCGCCGATGTGCGCGGCAAGGGTCTGATGATTGGAATCGAATTCAAAGCGCCCCGCTCATTGGCGCTGCGCGCTGCCTGGACCGCCGCAGAAACCGCTCAAAAAGGCTTGTTCGCCCAGTTCGTGGTGATGGCCCTGATGCGCGACCACCACATCCTGACCCAGGTGGCCGGCCCCGACGTCAACATCATCAAATTCCTGCCTCCCCTCATCATCGGCGACCCGGAAGTGGCCATGATCGTTTCCGCCATGGATCAGGTGATGGCGGAGGCTGCGGAAATTCGCGGGCGGGTGTGGGCGCAAAGCGTGGAACTGGTCAAACACGCGTTGAGCCGCTAGCGCCACGAAACGGATTGCCCGCCGAAATGGATTGCGCACCGAAACGGATTGCGCAGAGCGCAGCTCTGCGTTTCGCCGCGGATTGCCCACCGATCTGGATTGCGATATGATACGGATTGCGCAGAGCAAAGCTCTGCGTTTCGCCGCCCGCAGAGCTGCGCTCTGCGCAATCCGAACCTACCCAATCCGAACTAGCGCCATCCGTACTACATATCGTCACGCGAGGTGCAAGTCCCGCAGCGCCTCCCCCGCCGCCGACAAGTTCTCCAGCTTCATTTCCGAATACTTCCGCGAAAGGATCACCTCCGGAGCGCCCGCCGTTAGCGCCGCCTTCACGGCGTCCCGGACGTCGGAGGGGTGGGTTTTCTTCTCTTTTTCTCCGGTAGGAACATCGATGTCGATGCCGGGATAGATTGCGGTTTGACCCTGCACGCCCGCAATGGCGCGTCGCGTCTCTCGCGCCACATAATCGACGGAGAGTCCGGCGGTGGGCAGTTCGTTGAGGCCCGCTTCTCCCTTGTATCCAAGCAGGTCGTAATGCAGCCGCAGCACCTCTTCCGGCGGCGAGTCGCGAAAGACCGTGGATTGTATATTTCCGATGTACTCCGCCAGACGCGGCCCGGCGCAGTTGTTGTACATGACGACCTTGAGGAAATCGGAAGTTTGCCGGAGCCGCAAGTAGTCCTGCTCGGCGCGATAAAAGGGACTGAAGGAATTGACGTGCCAAACGTGGAAGCCCACCTGGAGTTGCGGATTGATGGCCTTCGTTGTGCCGTAGATCAGCCCGTAGACCTCGTGCTGGCTGTCCGTCCACAACTGCTCCCACGCCAGGATTTCCGGATACTTCAGGAGCAGGCGCCAGAAGGTAACGAAATAGCCATCGCTCGGCCGAGGTTCGGTGCGCGTCGATTGCACCCATTGGCGGAGAGCTTTGAGCCCTTGCCGCGCGCGCTCCACCTTGATCCCGCGTTCAACGCTCTTCTGCGC
>JBEKNU010000193.1:0-14748 GCA_049522495.1 Terriglobia bacterium | reverse complement strand
ACGCTGCGAAAAGCCTATGGCTTTCGTACCTTCCGCGCCGCTGAAGTCGCTCTCTACCATACTCTTGGAGCTCTACCTGAACCACAGTCTACCCACAGATTCTGCTGAGGAACCTTTTTTTCGCGACCCTCTGCCGCCAAGCGTTGAATAACCTTTTTATTTTCAATAACATATATTTTTTCGAGGTTTTCGCAATTCATCGCTAACCCCTTTTGTTTGCGGAACATCATGGCAAACCACAGCCTTTATTGTAGCCCTGGACTTTAAGTTCAGCACTTGGCGACCTCAAGGTGGACGCTACGCCTCCATCTGCCGACCCTCGGATGGCAGGCCTTAAGAATCGGCGGCCTTGGGCGTTGGCGTTTCGCCCGTTTTTGTGGTGCGCGGTTTCACCAAGGCCCAATTCTCCATCAGAGGGGCCAGCATGATGCATGCCATAGTCTACAACAATTGCCTTCGGGTGGCAAGAAATCGCAGGTAAGGGGGACTAGTTGTCCGCCTCCTTCCTACCCGTAGGAATCGGTAATGTGGAGTTCCTGCCTTCGCTAATTCTCCTCCTGGTTCAGGAGGGGGGGCGCCACGGGAAATCCGTTTTTCAGAATTGCCGTGGGTTCGTAAACCCAAGGAAAAAGCCACCGTCAGCAATGCGCTGACGGTGGCTTGCATCTTGCTTTTCCCATTCTTTCCGAGGGGATTGAACCGTATGTGGGGAAAGAGGAGTGCCGCTGCGTTGCGGTGAGTCTATCGGAGACGCGCCAAGCGTGAGACAGCTGGCGGAAACAAACCCCACACACCTTCAGGCTTGGTGCCTGAGGACATAGAGAGGATTCACAGGATATCCGTCATTACGCGATCAGGGCAGAGATGACGACACCTGCGTCACCGGCTACTGCAGTACTCGTCATAGATCGGTGTTATTCGGCCCTTATCCTCTGGAACTTCAAAATCTTCCCAAACCGACAAGGCACTCGGGCCTGGTCCTTCCAAGATAAGTGACATGTGTCCTGTCTTGGAAAATGAAATCAGTACTCTTCTCTCGTCAGCTCCCAGAACAAGCAGAATCTCCTCTATTCTGGCCTGTTTCTGCCACACATTCTTCTGAACGTACCAATTGTGTACTACCTCGTCCAAGATTGGATACCCGAGGAGACTCCCAAGCTGCAGTGCTTCGGTAGTTGTCTTTACACTCAGGTTGGCCGACGGCGCTGCATGCACCGAGGGAACCAACTGACGATCAGTGTCTCTTTCCGTCTTGTAAAGCATCGCTCCTGTGGCAACCATGGCGAGGACAGCCAGGACGGATCCAAGCCATCTGAAGTCCCCACCCCGTTCCGCAACAAGCACACCTGCAAACAGGAGCGCGACACTTGCCCCGCTCGTCAAACGTTCCCATTTGATTCTTGTAGCAGACATATCTCACGCCCCTAATTGGATTGGACGCCCAATCAACCGTCTTGGATGCATCCTAATTCGCCTTCCGGGCAGCACTCATTTGCCTCTTACGGGGCACGGTAAAAAATCCAGTCCACCCAAATCCAGCGGTCACCGCTTGCGCTTGGCTAGTCGGCTGGGTTAGCGCGATTCCGAGTATGGCTCCCAATATGACGAATAGGGCCAATTCGATCAGATACCTCCACTCCCACGACAGTTCGATCCTTTCGAGAAAATCAGCCACCGGTACAAAAGCCCTCACGTCCATTCCCTTATACCGCCACATACCCCACAAAACTAACGCACCCGCCATTGAAAAAAGAATATTCCCGATGGTAAAGCACTTCCAATAATCTGTCATTTTGACTAACGTTCCTTCGGGGGTAACATTTGCTTCTCTGCTCTTTCGAGGCGGTCCAGGTCTTGCCTTAGCTGGTCAACCAGCCTCCTAAGGCGGTTCTTAGGAATCTGGATGACGACGTCATCGCCCCGTGTGTCCGTCGTTAAGCTTACGACGAGCACGGGGGTGGCGAGGTCAATTGTATCCCCTTTGAACCTCACCCGCAGGTCCACTGCGGTCGCCGCCCGGACTAGAGTGGGTAAGACAGCATTTGATAGTTCGTCCTTCGACATCTCCGACGAAATCGTTCCCCGGCGGCTATCGATACCTTCGAAAAAAGGCCGCACGAGTTGACCTAGCTCCACACCAGTATCTAGGCCCTCTGTAATGTACTTCACAAAGTCGTCAACTGACCCAGAGAAACCGGCGAATCCCAGGCTGAGGACGGCAAGGACGAGGACGATTGGGCCAAGCCGTTCCTCATCTACGCTGGTTTTTCGCGCCAAGTCGCCGGTATCAATATCGGTCAAATCCGGCACTATAGTGAGGAACGCCTCGAAGACTTTGCGCCGGGAAGACTCATCCAGTTTGGACAGGTTCCGCACGCCCTGATTAAATGCAGACTTCGCGCGCGCAGGCATGCCCCGTATTAGTTCCTGCGTCTCACCGCTGGGAATTTCATATGAAACGCGTGCCATGGATACATTCGCTCCCTTAAGTCATTACGCCGCAAGCGCAGATAGTGCCTTAATTTTGTGTTGCTCCCAAAAGCTCGCTGATTGTCCAAATGTGGTCCGTGATTTTGGCTTCCATTGCCGGGGTGCATCGGAGCGTCATGTGAACCCTGGAAAAATTGTAATAGGCAAACCATAGTGCGTATGCCGCCTTCAGATTCTCCCACTTCTTGCTGTAGGCATTTGTCAAGCGTGTCATGCGCCTCATGCTCATACGAATTGAAAGATTCTGTCTCTCGACATGTGAGGTACAAATCCGGTTAGGGTCAGGGTTTCCCCAAACCGGCTTTGGTATTATCTCAATCACCTTGGCTGGTGAATAGCGATGGTCCCCCTCAGTCGAAGCACCATAGACCTTTATCAATTGAGCGTAGTCAACGCGGGTTCCAAGGCACGTGTGGACAGCATCAAAGTAAGGCTGAAAGCCATCGGTCGTGATTTGAAACTGCCCCAACGTGGCTGCCTCTAACTTTTCCGTGAAAGCCATTGTGTCTCTGCCGCAACGCTTCCCCAAGTGCCAAGTCAATACGAGTTTCGTGTCCCGCTCGAAAGCAACGAAACAATAAGCATCCCCGCGCATCGGGTCATCGTTGACGTTCCGCTTTTCCTTGCACCCGACGAATCCCCAAATCTCATCGCACTGGACGTTGGCAACGGGAACAGCCTGGACCTTAGATTCCAACAGCCGCTCGCAACGATCTCCCGCGAATACCAGAATTCTCATGATCGTGTTCTCGTTGACGCCCGTAAGGCGCTCAACGGAAGAGATTGAGCATCCCTCGACCAAAAGCTTAATTACTTCTTCCACTTTTTGGGGAGAGGTGTACATGCCGCCCAGGTACTCATTGCGCGGCTCTGAATAGGTTTTGTAGCACTGGCAGCAGCGGTAGCGCTGTTGTCCCTTGCGCGTTTTCCCAAACTTGCGGCACTCAATTCTGCAATTGTGGCACGTCATCGGACTTGCCTTTCCCGCAGGGCAGGCCGATAATGTGATTGGTGATCGGCATTGCGGCTAACCCCGCGTGCTGGTTTCGGCCCCGCCCTTGGTTCCCGCCAAGGACGGGGCTGTTGATTTTCAGTGCTTGTGCTTTCTCAGGAACTCGTCTATCGCCTGGATGATTATCTCGTTCCGACCGTAGAGCCTGCCCACCTTGTCCACTTGATACTGAGCCAAACGCTTGAACAAATCGGCAGGTAGATATATTCCGGTGGGTCTCTTCTTTTCTGCTGCCATTCAGTGCCTCCTCGTTGTGGATTGCCCTTAACATGATATAAACATATCATAATGTTGATATGTTGTCAAGGGAAAAGTGCAAAATATATTTGTATTGTTTTAAAGGGATTGCGCAGGTCAAAATGTTCGGGAGGAAATGCACCGCTTAGGAAAGCCAATAACCGACAACTGTCCCTATCCAGCCAGATGCGATTTTCTTCATGCCTTCATCAAAATGGTGAGGTATCAACGAATTTGGAGCGGTTAACACAGCAATGCCACAGGCTAACATGCCAAGGCTCACAAAAACCTGCATCCAAGCCTTTACCTTCTGCTGGTGTGTGACCGGTGGTCCAGTCTGACTAGCTGGGTTCACGATAGTGAGATTCACTTAGCTCTTATGATTCTAAGTGCGCTTTCAATTCTGTGTCCGAAATAGGGTTCCAACCTATGGGGCAAATCTAGCCGAACAAACATGTCACCTTTCCAATTCTCGAACACCCAAAAGGCAATCAGCGAAAAGGCTGCCGGGATAATCTGAGATGCGGTAGCTGAGGCGACAAATTTATGGTTCCTGGAAAGGGCTGCATCAAGCGCTCGGTAGCCAGTATTTCCTATAATAACTGCTATAACACCCGTGAGCACCAGCGCGATTCTCTTGCCTGCGCGGGTGACGCTAACATAAGAGTCTTTACTACTCTCAAGGTCGGGGTGGAGCACCGCTTCTTTGTAGGAGAGTATGCGGATGGTATCTTTTATTCGTCTGAACATGACCGTGCTCTCGGGGCTGAGCGCACAAACGAAGCTTGCGAATCTCGCAGGCTTCGGTTATTCTTTGAGGTTGGTTAAGGCCCCGTGCCGAAGAGGTTTAACGGCGCTCCCCTGCAAGGTTGCGATCCGTCGGTTCAAATCCGACCGGGGCCTAAACCATACCCTTTTTCGGGGCTGACTCACGGCTCGAACCGTGAACTTTAACCCCGGAGGAAGGGGGACCACCACGTGAAACGTCACTTCACGGTAGTGGTGGTGCTGGTCCAAGTCGGGGATGCTTTAATCATCCTCGTTTGGATATAACCCGCTGGCCCTTGCCGCTCTCCGGTGAGGGCCAGACTTTACC
Source organism: Terriglobia bacterium (assembly GCA_049522495.1). GTDB lineage: Bacteria > Acidobacteriota > Terriglobia > UBA7540 > UBA7540 > Bog-366. The sequence goes on along the minus strand of JBEKNU010000193.1, from coordinate 9,913 downwards.
TACTTCATCTACTTTACCTACTTTATCAATTTAGACTCACCCGTTCGGTTTGTCAAGGATTATAATCGGGCTATATTAAGGCCATAGCCGGGATACCCTTGGCAATCCTCCGGCAAATTCAAGACAATTCGATTTCAACACAAAATTCAGGGAATGTCCAAGCGCAGCCTGACTTTTGCGCCAAAGCGTACTCCCACAAAAACGAGTTGTCAATGGACATGACGTACTCCCCACCTTTGGCGCCGTCCGCCCGATCGATGCCTGTCCTTCGGGCTCAGATGGTATTAACTTTTTCCGACGACCTGACATTAATAGCGAAATTGCTATCGGAACGACACTGCCCAACAGGCACCACCCTCCTGCCGGATGCATCGGCGGGGGTTAGCGGGACTTAAATCTTCTCCCCTGCAATTCCTCAATGGGTTTTCCCAGCTGTCTATGCTGGCTATCATAACAATGCAGATTAAAATTAGCAAATAATCCGGGGCTCCGCTGCGGACCACGGTCTACGGGGCTTCGTGGTCGGGAATATGTCCAAAGGATGCAGGTATCCTTCTTCTTTGAAGGTGAACCAAATGGGGACGCGATGAGCGAGAGCCCATGAGCCGAAATGGGCGAGCTCGCGCCAACACACAACAAGCTAACATCAGCGTAGGATAAGCACCGGTCGATAGGTAGCGTGTCATATCCTGCGAACTCCGCGGGCTGGCACAGGTACCGGCAAGCGACCGTCTGCGCTTCAGCGTGCGATATTAGCGCTGGTCACGTCCACCTACAAACGACATTTTGCGCGCGGAGGGCTGCCACTCCTGATCAGCAGAACCTATCGCTGCGCCAAGCTTTTTAAGGGTGATCGGATTCCCCCGATTACAGTTTTTCTTGTGGGCCGAAGAGCTGTGCTCTGCGCCATGCTGCGGCGGCTACCCGTTACGAGCCCCCGCAAAATGTTCCTTGACAAGCCTCCGTCTATATGTTACACACTGTAACGCTACGATGCTTAACACATCCCCAAAGCGGCCCCGGGCGCTCGGCGAACTCGAACAACTCCTCATGGAATTCATCTGGTCGCGGGGTTCCTCCACCGCCGAGGCCTGCCGCGAAGCCCTGCTCCCCGTGCGCCCGCTCAAGGATTCCACCATCCGCACGGTGCTGCGGCGCCTGGAAGAGAAGGGATTACTCACGCACCGGGTGGAAGGCCGAACTTTTCTTTACCAAGCCACGCAAGCGAGAAGACATTTTGCGGCGCGTGCCGTCCAACACATCATCGACCGCTTTTGCGGGGGCTCGGTGGAGCAACTGCTGGTGGGGATGGTTGAGGACAAAGTGCTGAAGCAGAAAGATCTGGAACATCTGGCCCGCCGCATCGCTCAGGGGCGAGGAGAAAAGGGATGAACCATCTGTGCGCGCAACTGCTTCGCTACGTGGCTGAACCCGCCCTGCGCGTTCTGGCGCTGGCAGCGCTGGCGGGTCTGGCACTGGCCGTGGGGCGCGTGAAGGATGCCGCGGTCCGCCTGGCGGTTTGGACGGCGCTGCTTTACGCGGCGCTGGCCATGCCGTTCCTTGCCTGGGTTGCACCCTCGGTCCGGCTGCCGATGCCCGCTCTCGTTTCGGCGCCATCGGTTCCCGCGCCGGCGATCGCCACTATAAAAACCTTCGCCACCGGCTCGCCGGTACGAGTCATCGCCGGGGCCACGCCGTTCGCGCGGCTTCGCACCGCAGAGCCCCCAGTAATCCACTGGACTTTCTCCTGGCCACTCGCCGCCGCTGCCCTCTACGTGCTGATCGCCGGCGTCATGCTGGCGCAGCTCGCGGTGGGCTTTTTTATCAGCCGGCGCGTAAGGCATTCTGCCCATCCGGTCGGCGACGGACGGGCGCTGGCGACGCTGCTTGCGCAAACCACCGGTTGGGGGCTGGAGGCGGCGCCTGAACTCGCTGAATCCCCGGCCGTCGCTGTGCCCGTGACGCTGGGCGCGTGGCATCCGATCATTCTGCTTCCCCCCGCGTGGCGCGACTGGAGGGAAGAGAAGCTTCAAGCCGTGCTCGCCCACGAGTTATCGCACGTGGTGAGGCGAGATGCGTTGACCAGGGCGCTGGCGGCCCTTCACCGCGGCGTTTTCTGGTTCAGCCCGCTGGCCTGGTGGCTGGAGCGGCATCTCGCCGCCCTGGCCGAGCAGGCCAGCGACGATGCGGCGCTGCGCACGGGGGCCGATCGCGCTTTTTACGCTGAAGTCTTACTTGGTTTCTATCACGATTTGCAGGGCGCGGTGGGACGCGTCCGATGGGAGGGTGTGGCCATGACGAGTGGAAAACAAGCTCAAAGGAGAGTGGACAGGATTCTGGATTCGAGGCGACGGCTTTCCGTCGGGCTCAGAAAACCCGCCTGGGTGGCGTTCGCGCTGCTGGCGGCACCCGTGATCTATCTGCTGGCAGCGGTCGAACCCGTCGCGGCGAACAAGCTCCACGCGCAGAATTCGCGAGTGCTGGCCGCGCCCTCGACCAGTCCAATCACGGAATCTCTTTGGGCGGGAATGCAAACTCCGCCCGCCGTTCCAGCACCGGCGCCGGTAGCGCCAACTCCGCCTACGCCGAGGCCCGCCCCTGCCGCGGCTCCGGCGCCGCCCACGCCACCCCGGAGATTGGTGGGCAATTGGAACTATGGGGACTCAAGCGAGGACGTGCTTATCACCTTCGGCGAATCATTCTCCGGAAGCGGTTCGTTCCAAGAATCCGATTTGAAACGGGTGATGGCGCTGCGCCGGCAGAGCAATGCGGACTTCATCTGGTTCCGGCGCAATGGCAAGGCCTACATCATTCGCGACGCAGCGACCGTCCAGCAGGCCAAGGCTTTTTTTGCCCCGCAGGAAGCCCTCGGCAAGCAGCAGGACGAGTTGGGCCGCCAACAGGAGGCGCTGGGTGCCCAGCAAGAGGAACTCGGCAGGCAGATGGAAAAGGTTCGCGTGGAGGTTCCGGACATGACGGCGGAACTCCAGAAACTTATGGCTCGGCTCGACCAACTCCACAAGCAGGGGGGCACGCAGGAAGAACTGGGCGACGTCCAGGGCGCCCTGGGAGAATTGCAGGGGAAGCTTGGTGAACTCCAGGGCAAGGCCGGGGAGCGTCAAGGGGAAATCGGCGCCAAGCAAGGCGTGCTGGGAGCGTTCCAGGGGAAGCTCGGCGAACAGCAAGGAAAACTGGGCGAACAACAAGGACGCTTGGCGGAAGAGGCCTCGCGAAAAATGAAAGGGTTGCTGGATAACGCGCTCGCCAAGGGCCTCGCGCAACCGGAATAGCACTCCCGGCCACGACACGCTGCTACAGCATCAAATTGACCCACCGCTGGATTGTCCCAGCCTGTAGCGTGGAGTTATCCCGCCCCCGGCGGGATTACTCCGCGGTTCTTGGTTCTCATTCGTTAAGAAACCCACCGGAGTTTTTCACGTTTAGAGCCGCGGAGTAGTGCGCTGCGCGCCCAACTCCGCGCTACCTACTCGGACAAAAAATCGCTTTTCTCCACGAAATTTCACCTCCCGTTTAAGTATCACCCCAGACTATGGAATCGCGTGTGTTAGGCTACTGGCGGAGAGTGGCCTCTCGTAGTGAAATTGCGCAACCCAGAGTACGCGGGGCTGAGGCGAGGATCGAAAATGCGAGCTTCCGCCAAGTTGGGCGGGTTACGATTCTGCCTTCGAAAATCAACCAGCGCGGCCGCACCCAAGAAATGTTAAAAGCGTCCGCGAATTCTAAGACTAAACTTGCCGGAGGAATCGACATGCTAACGCGGAGAAGGTTTCTGAAGCGGGTTGCAACCGCTGTCGGCGCTGCCGGAGTGATGAGCGCCGCGCGCGCGTGGCCAGCGGCCGGACAACATCCTGCCGTGCCTAGCCAAATCAAAGCGTTCTGTATCGACTTCAATTGGGTGAAGGGCAAGTTCGCGCCGCCGGGGCATTGGGCGGAGGCTTCACCCGCCGAGCACGTGGCCTGGTACGCGGCGCTGGGCGCCAATGTGATTCAGACGTTTGCGGTATCGTGCAACGGCTATGCCTGGTACAAAGGCGGTCAAGTGCCCGCGCAGCCGGGATTGCAGCACAACTTTCTGACCGAGGTTGTGAACCTTGCCCACAAAAAAGGGATGCAGGGGATGGGCTATTTCTGCATCGGCGCCAACTCCAAGTGGGGCGCCGATCACCCCGACCTGAGTTACGGCACGCCCTCGACCCTTCACATCCCTTTCACGGACGAGTATCTCGATTACCTCGCGCGGTCCATGGCCGACGCCATGGAGAAAACCGGCATGGACGGCACCATGATCGACTGGGTTTGGAATCCCGGTGACCGCCTGCGCGCCAAGGGGTGGTTGCCGGCGGAGCAGAGGTTGTTCACGCAATTGACCGGAAAAGCATTTCCGGCGAGCGGACAACCGGCCGGGGAAGATAAGTTGGAGTACGAGCGCAAGGCGATCGATCGATGCTGGGCGCGCATCAAGGAAGCTCGCGATAAGGCCAACCCGCATTGCATCCTCTGGCTCTCCGTCAACGACCTCTCCAAACCCTGCATCAAGGATTCGCCACTGCTGCGGGAAGTGGATTGGGTGATGAACGAATCGCCGGACCCCAAGCTTTATGAAATCGGCCAGCGCATGGTGGGGGCCGAAACGCGAATGATCCAGAACCTGGTGGGGTGGGCCAAGCACGATGCCAAGAATTTTCTGGCCGACTCGCGCAACCGTGGCTTGGACCTCTACGGTTTTGCCGAACCCGAGGAGAACTCACTGCCCCTGCCGATTTATGAGTATCTCCAGAAGCCGGTGGACGCCTTCAAGGGAAAGGACCAACGCTCGGTTAACAACTGCAACATCGCCGCCCTGGCACGCTTTTACCGACGCATGCCCATCGACGAGGTCTTGCCGTGAAGGCCGTGAGATCACAGATCCCCCGGCGCGGGGACTGGGGCCTCCACGCGGCGAACCGAACTGGGCCGCTTGCAAGGGGTTTATTTAGTCAGGGCATTCGGCGACCCGATCGCGTGCCCCTCGAAAATAACGGCCCTTTGATCGCTGAAGAACGAAAAGCCGCACGGATCCGTTTTGTCTGTCACTCGAAAGCTGTAGCTGTCTTCGCCCAATGTGAAGCTCAGTTCGAAGCCCTGCATGACGTCGGTGCCGGCGACGAATGAGCTGTTCTTGTAAGCGAACGTCTCCGTCAGGCCCATTTCCTGCACGATTGCCGGGTCATGCAGTTCAGCCAACGCAAGCAACCTTCCGTGGTCCTTCTTGTACCTATGCTCTAGAGTGTTGACAAACCGGGTCACCGCCAAGGCTTGCATGCGCCTGTCCTTCTGCTGGGAGGTTTCCGTTGGCCCGTGAAGGCACTCCTGCGCCCAACCCCCAACTGTGAAAAGTGCAAACGCCACAACAGTCATACCGATGAGTCTTTTCGTTGCTCCCGATGCCATGTTGGCACCTCCGTTCAGATTTGATATGGCCGCCAAGCGGGTTACATGCTGATGTTGCAGCACGCAATCCCCGTGCAACAGCACCAGGGACAATTCAGATAGCCCAGATTGCAGCATTGCACAGTGCTGCCGCAACCCGAGCAATCACCGGTGCAGAAGCCGTGGGCACCGCACGCGCCGCTTTGGGGATTGGCCTGAGGGCCCTCCCCCGAGATTTCCTGGGTACCTGCCTTGGCACAACCTTTTGGGCGAGCTGTCTCGTCGACGAGCGGAACGATCTCGGGCGCGGCCAAGTGCCCACCTTTGTTAAAGACGGCACCTGGCGGTTGCGGTATTGGCCTCGGGGTACCTGCGAATGCCGTCGCAGAAGCCGTCGCAACCACAAACGCAAAAAAGTACACAAAGAATCCGGGACTGTGAAATCTCCTGTGAGGTCCTCCCTGTTCTTTATGGGGCAGATTACGCCATTATCGTAGGAGCCGTAAACCGCGACCGCAATAGGAATCCGTCGGCGAAAACGGCTATTCATAGGCGACAATCGCTATTCATAGGCTTTTCTGGCTGCGCTACTTTCGGCAGACCTTTCTTGAGGCGCCGGCAGCGCTCAGCAGCCCTGTAAAGCCGCCGAAATTCCCCCGGCGTTACGCCACAGATCTTCCTAAATCCTCGAACGAAAGAGCTTTCCTCAACCTCCGCAAAACCTGCTACCTTCATTATCTGTTTGACGCTGAGATAAGAGTCCCGCAAGAGCCTTTTCACCGGTTCCAATTGCTTTGACCTGAGAAACCGCCCCAAGGAGATGCCCAATTCTTGTTTGATGAGATGCCGAAGGCGGGAGACGGAAAGGTTTACGGATTGGGCAAGCTCTTCCGCCGTGACTGCGGCGGGGGGGTCGCGCTTTAGGAAATCGAGAATGCTCTCAATCCGGAGGTCACCCTTCACGGGGGGCAAGCCCAGCACTGAGCGCAAGCGTAGTGATTTTTGGTTAACATGTCAAATGGTTTATTGGTTTTGCTGTCTGCGTCCAACTTTCACAAGCCCTCGCTCATTCTGAAGGCCGCAAGCCTCCACCCGACCCCGGCACGCAATCTCCGTGCGATGCGGAGAGGACGGTCCACAAAGGGTAAGGCATCTGCCACGTCTTTCTGGGCGCGCATCAAGGAAGCTCGCGATAAGGCCAACCCAAATTGCCTCATCTGGCTCTCCGTCAACGATCTCTCCAAACCCTGCATTCAGGACTCTCGCCTGCTGCGGGAAACGGATTGGGTGATGAACGAATCGCCGGACCCCAGACTTTATGAAATCGGCCGACGCATGGTGGGCACCGGAACACGAATGATCCAGAACCTGGTGGGGTGGACCAATCACGATGCCAGGAATTTCCTGGCTGACCCACACAATCGGGGATTGAATTCTTACGGCTTTGCCGAACCCGGGGAGAACTCCCTGCCCCTGCCTATTGACGAGTATCTCAGGAAGCCAGTTGACGCCTTCAAGGGGGGAGGACCACCGCTCGGTGAATAACTACAACATCGCCGCGCTGGCACGGTTCTACCGGGGCATACCGATGGATGCCGTTTTGCCTTGAGGGGAACGCCCATGAACATGGTGTTACAATTGTTCCCGGCGGGAACCACACATGCATCGTCGGCCTGACTTGTACACTCGGTGGTCGCTTGAAATGCGGCCCAAGGAACTCTTTCACGCCGGCCAGCGGGTCGGTGTAGCGGTTTCGGGCGGGCCGGACTCCGTTTTGCTTCTGCACTTCATGAATACACTGGCGCGCGAACGGGGGCTCACCCTCGCGGCCGTCCATTTCAATCACCACTTGCGCGGAGCGGAATCGGACGGCGACGAAGCTTTCGTGCGCGACCTGGCCGCATCTCTCCAGATGGAGTATCTGCGGGGCGAGGCGGAGGTGGGGCGTGTGGCGCGCGAGCGCCGGCGCAATCTGGAGGCCGTGGCGCGCGAATTGCGCTACCGTTTCTTCTTCTCGCTGGTTGATCAAGGCCGCCTGGACCGCGTGGCCACTGCGCACACCGCCAACGACCAGGCGGAGACCGTGCTGATGCGATTGCTGCGCGGCACGGGGACGCGGGGCTTGGGGGGGATCTATCCGGTGCTCGAGGGCAAAGTCGTTCGCCCATTCTTAGGCGTGACGCGCGCCGAAGTGGTCCAGGAAATTGCCGCGCGGGGACTGCCCTACCGGATGGATTCCTCAAACCTCAACACCCGGCTGCAACGGAACAAAATCCGCAGGGAGCTCCTGCCCTTGCTGGCGAAAGAATACAATCCGGAAATCATCCCCCTTCTCAATCAGCTCGCAGATCGCTCCCGTGACGACGAAGCCTGTCTGGAGCGCCTGGCGCGAGACCGGGCGCTTCCCTGGCGGGTGCGCGAGGGGAGGGAAGAGCGCATCCCCATTCGCGCCCTGTTGGAACTCCCTCCGGCCCTGGGGCGGCGGGTTTTGCGGCAGATGCTGCAAATGGTACGGGGCTCGTCGCACGGGCTCGCGCACGCGCACATCGAAACGTTGCGCCGATTTGCCGCCGAGGCGCAGAGCGGAAAAATGCAAACCCTGCCCGGCGGCGCGCTCGCGCGCAAGGAATTCTCCTGGCTGGTGGTGGGCCCAACGGCGGGTGAGCAGGGCGACGGGGAGTTTTCCTATCCGGTCACCTACCCGGGAGAATTGGCGGTCCCCGAGCTGGGGTGTACGTTCCGTTTCAAAATACTTAACCGCGACGACCCCGGCAAGGCGTATAATCTAAACAAGCTTGTGGGCCTTGACCCGCAGGAGTTGCGCGGAGAGCTGGTTTTACGCAACTGGCGGGCGGGGGACAGTTTTTGTCCGGTTGGAAGCCAACGGGTCCGCAAATTGAAGGAGCTATTTCGCGAGCGGAAGATCCCGGAAGGGCAGCGCAGGGGGTGGCCCATTTTGCTCTGTGCGGGCCAAATTGTGTGGGTCCGAGGATTCCCGCCGGGCAGGGGCGTGGCTGCAACTGAACAGGCCCCGCGGGTACTCATTGTGGAGGAGGAACCTACGCGGCCATCCTAGGCCGCCCGGAAGAAGCCCATATGAAAAAACGCGCTGCATCCAAACTCAAGAAGCGCCGCGCGACGGTTCGTGCCGCCAACTCCGGGGCGCGTCTCAAGGTCGTCGTCAGCGAAAAGGACATCCGCAAGAAGGTGCGCGAGATGGCCAAGCAGATCAATCGGGATTACGCCGGCAAAACCCTCCACGTCGTCGGGATTTTGGAAGACTGCTTTGTCTTCATGGCGGACTTGGTGCGCGCCCTGACGGTTCCGGTGGTCTGCTACTTTGTGCGCTCGCAGGTGCGCGACAGCGATTCCGGCCTGGTGGCCATGAGGGAGATTATGTTCATCCCTCCTGTCGATGCGGCAGGTAAGGAGTTGCTGATCGTGCAGGGCGTCCTGCAATCGGGGGTAACGCTCGACCATCTGTGCCGAACCCTGCTGATGCAGAAACCCGCCTCGCTGCGCACGGCCACGCTGCTCGACAAAGCCGACGAGCGAAAAACCGACGTTCCGGTAGATTACGCAGGCTTCCAGCTTTCCGGCCGGTTTTTGATTGGCTATGGATTGGGCATTCGAGAGCAATATCGCAACTTGCCGTTCCTCGCGAGGGTTGCAGAATAAGGCGGAGGGGTGAAGCGGCGCGGCGTTGGCGAGCATCTAAAGGTTAAAGAGGGGCTAAGACCCCGGGGCAGGCGATTCGGGGGGCGTGAGGAGGACAGTCCGTGAACTCGGCAGTAAAGAACATTATCTTTTGGGTGGTGATGGCTGTTACTGCTCTGCTGATCTGGGCAGTGGTGAAGTCGAGCACCGGCAAACAGGTTCGGGACTTGACCTTCAGCGAGTTCACCACAGAAGTCAGCAAGGACAACATTCACGACGTGACCATTACGGGCACCGACGTCACGGGCACGTTCAAAAAAGACAACTCCAACTTCCGCACCACAATCCCCGCGAACTATCCCGATCTTTACAAGGCCCTTCAGGAGAAGGGTGTTAATACCACCATCAAGGACAACTCCGGAAGTCCCTGGATGACCTGGGTCGTCAACGGATTTCCCATTCTTCTGATTTTGGGGCTGTGGATTTTCATCATGCGGCAGATGCAGTCGGGAGGCAACAAGGCGTTGTCCTTCGGCAAGAGCCGGGCCCGCCTGCTTTCCAGCCAACAGAAGAAAGTCACCTTTAAGGACGTGGCGGGCGTGGAAGAGGCCAAGGAAGAGTTGCAGGAAATCATCGAGTTTCTCCGCGAGCCGCAAAAATTCCAGAAGCTGGGCGGACGCATACCCAAGGGGGTGCTGCTGGTGGGCCCTCCGGGAACCGGCAAGACCTTGCTGGCGCGGGCCATCGCCGGTGAGGCTAACGTTCCCTTCTTCTCGATCTCGGGCTCCGACTTTGTCGAGATGTTCGTGGGCGTGGGCGCCTCGCG
>JBEKNU010000192.1:0-14915 GCA_049522495.1 Terriglobia bacterium | reverse complement strand
GGGGGGATTGGTGGTGAATGAGTACGCGTGGCAGACTACGTTCTGCGAACCCGCTGTGCAGGAGGCGTTCCCGTAGGCGTCATAGCCATACGTGAGGCTTTTGTTGGAGCCGTCGGTGGTGTCGGCATGTTGTAGACGGTTTACTCCGTCGTATGTATCGTACTTCCAGTTGCCATTTATGCTATCGTTGGCGGTGTAAACGTCGCCGTTGCCATAATAGCTCAGGCTCAGATTGTACGGGTTGCTGGTAAGCGAGCTCAGCCAAGTTCGGTTGTTATAGCTGCGTGTCTCGGCAATGCCGTTCCCCATGGTTACGCCCGTCAAGCCCACGGCGCTGTAACTGAAATTGCTAAGCAGGTTGGTGGGTTGGTTCGGCAGGCTGCCGGTGACGCTGTTCAGGCGGTTGACGGCGTCGTAGCTGTAGGTGATTTGGCCCATGCTGGGCACGCTCGAATGCGTCGAAAGGCTCATCGATGTGAGGCTGCCGTCATAGTTGTATGTGTAACTGGGAAAGTAGGCGGCGGGGCCGCAAGTGGAGGGCGTACACTGACCGGTAACCTCAAGCCGCCCCACGGGGTCGTACGTGTAAAACACGTTGACTGAATAAGGCATGCTCTGATTCGTCGGGTTGTAGATGTTCCGGGTCGGAGTGGCGGTCTCGGTGGTCAAATGTCCATTGGCATTCACCGTTCCGGTTCCCCACACGGATGACTGATCGTATTGATAAGTGTAGGTCGGGGTGGTCCCATCCGAGTAGCTTTTGCAGGTGACGCGGTTCAGCGAGTCGATGGGGCTGGAGCCGAAGCAGTTGTAGCTGGTAGTGACACCACGAGCATCCGTTCTGGAGAGGACGTTCCCATCCGGGTCATAAGCGTACGATGTGGTCCCTGTCTCCGGGTTCGTGGCAGAAAGAAGGCGGGAAAGAGAGTCGTAGGCGAAGTTGCGCGGCTGGCCGCTTTGCGACACTGAAAGCAGGTCATTAAGGGCGTTGTAAGAATAGGTGGTCGGATAATTCAGCCCGTAAGGGTCCTCACTGACGGCGGTGAGGCGGCCTAGTCCGTCAGTCCAGAGTTGGCGCGTTTTGTTCGCCGCGTCGGTGACCGTCGAGCAGTCGCCTGGGAACGCCGTGCAGTTGATTGAATAGCTCGTGGTTGCTGTGCTCGAGTCGGGGTAGAGAACACTCACGGTGCGTCCCAAGGCGTCGTAGGTGTATGTCGTTACGCCATAGGAGGAATCGGACGTGGAGCGGTAGGGATTTGTGGCCGTCCAGACGCGGCCCCCGCCATCATATGTAGTCGTGGTGTAGTCTGTACCTTGGGGGTCCGAAGTGATCGCCTTTTGAGTGAGGTGGCACACCCCGTCCGTTGTGTCACTCTCGGTGTAATACGTGCTCCCTTGAATGAGCTGTGTAGTGCTCGACGGCTGAGTACAGCCGTTCGCGTAACCGTAGGCAGTCTGCCCGCCGTCAGGGTAATTGATTTGGGTCAGCCGCGCAAAGGGGTCGTTGTAGGTATAGGTCGTCGCTTGATTGTTCTCATCGATTGAAGAGGCCAGCTCTCCGCTCGCGAAATAATAGGAAAATTTTTCAACGTGTGCGACGCCAGTATTGGGGTAAGTGATTTCGGTCACGTACGCATTGGTCGAACTTCCCTGGCACCCCGCTGCCGTATCCCCGAAACAATATGCGGTCACATTGGAAAGCGGGTCGGTCATGCTGGTGACTTGGCCCGTCTGGTCGTAAGTGAAGCTCGTCACGGCGTTTGTACATCCTGAGCAGATGCGGGTCTGCGTTGCCAAATTGCCGCGCGTATTTTGCGAGGCCGGGTAATTATTGTCGTCATGCTGCGTTGCGGAGACTTGCGAGACTCCGCTGTCATATGTATAGCTGTTCTGAGCGGCCCAGTTCCCGTTACTGTAAAGGTACACGTACTGGGGCCGGTCGAGGATGGAGGGGGTGGCGGTAGGAGAGGTGGAAAAGATCGGCGTTGCCGCGAAGCTCTGGTAGTCGGTGACTGTTTCCCGCGTGGGCGTGCCGGTGGGTGGTTGGTACGTCAGGCTGGAAGGGCACGGGCCTTGTTGCCCCCAGTCCCAGTCCTTTTTGTCCGTCACCACCGCTCCCTGTGAATATTGGTAATCGACGCGTGAGGTGAGGTTGCCCTCGCTTGTGGACCCGCAGACCATCATGTACTGGTTGGCCCATGCTTTGTTGACCTTCCTAAGCAGATTTGCATTCCAGTCATAATAATCAATTTCATTTTCCAGCGGAATCGAGTTGGTGACGGCGACATCTGTGTTGGGTTGCGGGGGGGAGCCAATCCCTACGTAGGAGTAAACGGTCTGAAAGTTACCACCGCGCGCCTGGTCGTACGTGGTGACGGTAGTTGTCTTGGAAGTCCACCAACCTGGGTTTTGGCTATTGCCCCACGTCGTGGAGTATGAGTAGTGCTGGTGCAGGACTTCGGTCGAGCCGTTGTAGCTTACGTAGCGGTCGGTGATCACCGGTGTGTCATAATAGTAGGAGCAAGACCAGTACTCGTTGTTGGGCGGGGGATATATTCCACCGGCAGTTCCCGCCTCCGACTGCGAATTCACACCCCACACATATCGCACGTAGGCCCCTGTAGGGTAGACAATCTTATTCAACAAACCGTACGTAGGATCGTACGAAAAACTGTAGCTTGTCCCGTCCGGGAGCATAAGGCTGGAAAGGGGAACATACGCCAGATTAAGCCCCCCCACGCCACAGCTTCCATAGTAAATATCCACATTTAAATTGGTGTTGGTCCAGGTAGCAGAGCCAGAATAGTTGGCGTAGTAGGGTTCGCTCAGGCCGTCGACGGTGATGGTGTCAGTCCCGCCGCTGCCGGAATTGCCGCACTGGATTGATAACGCTGGCCGGCCTAGAGTGTCCGTATATCCACTGAACCCCCCGGCGCACGAGCCTCCGCTGTTGACCGTTACGACATTGCCGTTGCGGTCCTCGATGGAGGTGGGCAGAATCCACTGGCTGTAACTACGGCCCGGGAAGTTTACAACGGCTCCGTCGGCGTCCGCTACTGTTACTTGTTTGCCGATGAAATGCTGACCCGAGAGAATGGCGGGCGTATAGGCGAGCAAAACCGGGTCGCCTCCCAGGGTATCCTGAGGGTTGTCCACATAATTCCCGTTAGGAAGAATGGCGTTGACGCAGTTGGTGTTCCCCTTACTTCCCGGCCCATAGCCATAGACGGAGAGGGCGAGGGGGTGGCGGCCACCACTCGCATCCGAGTACATATAGTCCAGTGATATCTCACACACTGTCCCGCTTCCGTCTTGGAGAGCGACGTTTTCGGTGGAGTAGGACAGCATGGGCACTGAATACGACCACCCGGTCTCGTTTACCCAGCCAAGCCCTCGCGAAGACGGTTGAAGCACGATCCCACCGTTGGAGTCGTAGGCGATCGAAAAGGGTACTGTGAGCTTTCGTCCCGGTGGCATCGGCAGATTGATGCGCAGGCTCACCGACCCGTTGGCGGGATTCACCGTCTCATTCAGTAGGCCGGTGTAGTTGTGTCCTGCACCAGGCACCGGCGTCGACGTGGTGTCTGAAAGGTTGGTAATTTGCGCCAAGGCTCTGCCGGGGAGGAAGATGAGCAGCCCAAAGCAGAGAAAAACCATAGAATTGCGGCGGGACCTGAACGGCTTCGTCATGGGGGGCCTCCTGACCAGAGGTGGGTTCATAGGTCACGGTGGGGAAGCCAACCGCTATCTCCTCGACCCACTCCCTGACCCCACGCGCTCGGGCTTTCGGTACCGCGACCGTTATTACGCGCATGGGATGTTACCGGAATAAGGCCGATTGGCCTGCAGGTCAATAGTAAAGAGTTAACCAAAACGACTTTTTAGTTAACCAAAACGACTATTCAGGGACTCTCTGACCGACTTGGGGGAGTGGCCACAACACTTATTGTAATCACGGTCGAGGGCGGACAGATGTTTGTATCCTAGCTTGGTGGAGAGGTCTTTGATTCGCATCGTGGGGTCAGACGACATCAATGCGTCCCCTCTGGCCACGCGATACACACGAACGTAACGATTGAAACCTTGGCCGGTGGCTTTTTTGAAGAGACTCCGGAAATGTGACGTGCTCACGCCTATGCGCTTGGCGACGTCCTTCTCGCGGAGCGCTTTCGCGAATTCCTTTTCGATGATTTCCAGCGCCTTTTGTACTCTGACGTCCATGACCTTCAGGCCGCCCGTGTCATGCCCAGCCGGAAACTTCCCGGCCCGTTGGCTGGGTTCAAGGTTTCGTTGACCATGCCTATGTAATCGCGCCCCGCACCCACTGCGGGCTTGCATTGATGGTTAGCCACCTTTGTGATTTGGGGAAACGCGGCACAGGGATTGAGAAAACGAGAGCAGAGACTAACCACCAACCGCGGGGAAAACCTCAGCGCCTTGGGCACGGCGAGCCTCCGAACCAAGCATGAGGTCACGATCGCAACAATAAGGGCGGATGGTCGTGATATAGGAGGGATAAATCAATTATATATTGATGTCAAGGGACTTACTGTCGCTTCCTGAAGATTTTACAAAAATAAGGGAAGTAGCCTTGGCATAGTGCGGGAGTTCATGGCGTGACACATTGTCAGATTGGCGGTTTGGGGGAGACAACCTACTTAACGGCAGCCCGAACCATGGACGGTGCGCTCACAGGTATATCGACATCGAGGTATGAGGCGATGGGGAGAGTGCCCCAATGGGCGGGGCGGAAGGTCCAGCTCTGCAAAGTTTCGCGCGCGGCTTCGAGTTGTGCCAGGCCCGTGGGCCAAACTTCCCGGTCAACCACTTCGCCCTGGTCATTTACCAGAAGGCGCATATGGACGATCTCTTGCTGATGCGCGTCCTCCGTCGCGCGCACCACCTGGGGTGGTTTGACTTGGCGGAGAAAGTCTCGTTCTGCCTGCAACGGAGTTAATTCTATTTGCTCGTAATGCAAGGCGAATTTCATTTCCACGGTGGTAATGAACCCCGACGTCCCCCCGGCGATGGCCAGCGGACGGTAGGTCCAGCGGCGCGCCGCTTTCAGGGCTGATGCCGCCAGAAGGGCGTTTCCTTGCACCACATGCACCTTGGCGACTTTTCCCGTGCCGTTGACGGTAAGCTGCAACTGCACATGTCCCTGAATGTAATTCACTTTCGCTACGGGTGGGTATTCCGGCGCCGGTTGAGCCAGGACCAGCCCCGCGGCTTGCTTGCGGTCAATGACCACCGGCTGGCCATTCGGTTCCGGAACGTCCTCCTGCGCGAGCACCTTGCCCGCGGCACACACCATTGCCAGGGCGAGGAGGAAAAGCGTGGAGCGGCAATGCTTGAGCTTAATCATCGCCTTCGAAAATCACCAGAGCCACCACGTAACGGTCAGAGTGGGAAATCGAAACTGACATCCGGGTGACCCGCAACTCCCGGGCAACTTCTTGCGCCCGGCCGGTCAAAACCAATTCGGGTTTGCCACTCGGCTGGTGAACTACTTCCACGTCGAGCCAACGAATGCCCTCCGTCCAGCCGGTTCCCAGAGCTTTGAAAGCCGCTTCCTTGGCCGCGAAACGCGCCGCATAACGCTCGGCGCGGTTTTTGAACTTTTCGCAATAGGCGATTTCCGCCGGAGTGAAAATCCGCTTGGTAAATCGCTCCCCGTGCCGTTCGAGGCCCCGCTCAATGCGCGAGGTTTCCGCGATATCCACTCCGGTTCCGAAAATCATCGTCACGTGGTGCGCTTGCCGGGATAAATTCGTATGAGTAGGAATGGCCCTATTTTGGGTCTTCAGCCGGTGACTGTCAAGTCCAGCATCTCTCCTGAGAATTTGACACTATCAAATCGTTGCCCCAAATGCAAATCAGCCGTGGGCCGGTTCGCTGTAGCGTCGATCTCCGATCGACGAATCGGCGGTCGGAGACCGCCGCCACAGTCCGGTGGCTGCCGGGGTTGTGCTATATTCGAGGTTTGGGCACGCAAATTTTCAAATTGGTGTCGCGGGGTGGCTTGACCTGGCTGGAGTCTGTCCGGCTCAGCAAAATGCCCTGGTTGGTGCATGCATTCAGCACGCGGCGGGGAGGCGCGAGCCAGGCTCCTTGCGCAGGACTCAACCTGGGATTCACGGAGTCGGACCGGCGTGAGCGGGTGGAACAAAACCGCCGCCGCTTTCTCGATCAGCTCGGCGGGAAGGGTTTTGTGCCCGCCTCCGCGCGGCAGGTTCATTCGTCCCACTCGTTGGTGGTCGCTCGCAACCGCGCCGGCCAACTGGCCTACCAATTGCCCGGCACTGCGGTTTCCGTACCGGCACGGACCAACCCGCCGGCCGGAGACGGGTTGATGACCGCGGAGCCCGGCATTCTCTTAACCATCCGAATCGCCGACTGCCTGCCGCTGCTGCTCGTCGACCCACAGCGTCGCGTGGTGGCGGCGGTCCATGCCGGTTGGCGCGGCGCGCTGGCAAGGATCATCGAGAAAGCTGTGGGGGATCTGCGGCGCGCTTTTGGTTCTGATCCGCGCGAATTGATCGCAGCGGTGGGGCCATCCATTCGCGCCTGCTGCTACGATGTGGGCGAGGAAGTTGTAGAAGCCTTCCACGGACGATTTGCGGATGCTGGGCGGTTCTTCCGGAAGCTGCCTGATCGCCCCGAAGCAGCCACCGATCGCCATGCGATTCTCTTCTTGAGCGCACACCCGCCTGGGCACGCTCCCGGGCATGTTCCCGCCGCACGCCTCGATCTCACCGCCGTGGCCCGGCATCAGCTCGCGAGCGCCGGGGTTAAGCCTGCGAATGTCCTGGTCGCTGACTATTGCACCGCGTGCCGCACCGATCTCTTCTTCTCGCATCGCCGGGAAGGCGCGCGCACCGGACGGCAAGCCGCGGCGATTGGAATTCGGGGTTAAGGGTGAACAAGAAAGTGGGCAAGTGGCCCCTTGGCGCGCACAGGCATGACGGGTGTTGGCTGAGCCTCTGCCCGGCTCCGGCTGCGGCTGCTTTGAGCACAGACAATTTGTCTACGAAAGGACGACCCAAGGACGACCGGTAGACGACCCAAGAACGACTTAATGTCCGCCGCCTACTCTCCGCCCTCGGCCACCCTTACGGACGGGGACTTCCGGTTCAAGTCTTCCAGGCTAAGTTGCCCACAAGCGGCGCAAATATCCTGACCTCGGGAAATGCGAATGAAGGTCGGAATGCGGCGGTCGGTGAGGATTTTTTGGAAGGCCACGACGCGCTCGAACGGGGGAGCACGGAAGGGAAGTTCTGGGCCACTATTATAGGGAATCAAGTTGACCTTGGCGCGGAGGTCGCGCAGCAGGTCCGCGACGCGGCGCGCGTCGTCGTCCGAATCGTTGAATCCGTCCAGCAGAACGTACTCGAAAGTCAGATGCTCCCAGGGGCGCAAGGGATAAGCGCGGCACACGCGCAGCAAATCCGCCAGCGGGTATTTCTTATTGATGGGCATGAGCGCGCTGCGTTGCTCGTCGTGGGAAGCATTGAGCGAAATGGCCAGCTTGGGGCGCATCGAGTCACGCGCCAGTTCCTCGATGCGAGGGAGAATGCCCACGGTGGAAACGGTAATGCGCCGCAGCGAGACCCCCACGCCTTTGGGATCGGCGAGAATCCCCACGGCTTTCGTGACCTGCTGTAGGTTCAGCAGGGGTTCACCCATTCCCATGAAAACCAGGTTCAGCCGCGTGCCGCGCGCCACGTTCTGCCCGGTTGTTACCGCCAGCACTTGCCCGATGATTTCACCCGCGGTCAAATTGCGCTTTGACCCCAGCAACGCCGTGAAGCAAAACCGGCAATCGAGGGCGCAGCCCACCTGGCTCGACAGGCAGAGGGTGGTGCGTTCCTCCTCGGGCATGTAGACGGTTTCCACCAAGTTGCCGTCTTGCAGGCGGAAAAGGTAGCGGACGGCGCCGTCACGCGAAGAAAACTCGCCCTCGACTTGCGGATAGACGATCCCCTGATGAGAGGCGAGGGTTTGGCGGAAATCGCGGTTGAGATCGGTGAGCCCGGAGAACTCGCGAACCCGCCGAACGTAGATCCCGTGGTAGATCTGCCGCCCGCGATATCGCGGCTGGCCGAAACTCGCGGCCAAATTCTCCAGTTCCTCCAGGTTGAGCTCCAGAAGATTGCCGCGCTGTTCTGCAAAAGTCATTTTGCGCCTGTTTCATTTCATGTTAACACTCGCCGCGCCGAGGGTTCAAGATTTCCCGCCGCCGCGGGGTTCATCAAGGCATAACGAGCAAGTGAAGCGCGGACCCCTTTTGTGGGTCCGCGGCAATTAGGTATGGCCGGAATTATGAGTCTCATCTTCTCACGTGAAACTACCGATAACCGATACGGGGGAGTGTGGACAGCCCGCATGAAGGTGATCGTGCCACGCGGCCGGGCTTTACGCCTTTGGACTTTGTCTCTTGCTTGTCGCTGGCCGCTCGTCGCTGCCCTCGCGTGATCTGCGACTTCGAATTGCCTCATCTTCTCGCCTGACACTACCGATAACCGAAGCGGGGGAGCGTGGACGGCCCGCCTGAATGTGGCCGTGCCGCCCGAACTGCCTTTCTACCTTCGGACTTGGCCTGTGTCGTGTCACTGCTCGCTCCTCACCCGTCACTGCCTTTGTGGGGTGTCACGCAGGGGGTTAAGGGGAGACCTCGAGGAGGCGCAATATCCTTAGAAGCTGTGCTACACCAACCTCCGGTCTGCCCGCTGCCTGGTGAAAAACGACCCGCCAACGGCCGTGCGGGGGTGTGATATGATCTTCGGGGAGGCCGAATTTGAAGACCAATCTGCATCCCTCACGTCGCCGAAATCGCAAGCGCGCCATTCCCGCCGATCGTAAGGCCGGCACCATTGCAGGCAAGACGATTCAAGAAGTAGCCCGGGACCGTGGTGCAAAGCCATTCGACCCGCGTGAGTTCGCTGGCATCGTGCCGCCAGACGAGGACATCAGCGCATTCGTCGAAGAGATCTATCGCGCCCGGACGTAACCGTCTTTGATCAGCGACCCGCTAAATATCATCCTGCTCGACACGGACGTTTTCTCTTACCTGATGGAGCCGGGCCACCCACGCGGTCGGCCCTATCTCCCCCACGTGGAGGGTCGCACTACAGCTCTTTCATTCATTACGGTCGGCGAACTGCTCTTCGGGGCCTTCTGGCGGGGGTGGGGAGAACGTCGAGTGGCCGAACTTCAGAGACGTCTTGCGGCGGCGTTCATCCTCCCGCTTGACCACGAAACTTCTCTCGCGTACGGACGCCTGAAAAGTGGACTGCGCAGGCAGGGTCGAGTCCTGGCGGATAATGACCTATGGATTGCGGCGCTCGCCGTGCGCCACTCCGTGCCACTGGTTTCGAACAACCGCGCGCACTTCGAACGCGTGCCTGGACTTGTTCTGATATCCGAGGCTCCGAAGCGACCCTTCCCATAGGCCTGTCATCCACGTTCGCAATTCGTCAGGGCGCGAATAAATGACGCGGAGTAGCCCCTATAACGCGCACCTCCTCGTTACCATTGCGGTACCCGGTTGTCGATACCAACCTCTGCCAAACGCCGTCCGATGGCGAGGGGCAGCCGCCGAATCTTGTTGACAAATATGGGAAATTATAAATAATCCGTCCAGACGACTTTTGAACGCGAAAGGAGAAAATGAGCCCTCGACGTGCTAATCCCGAGCTTGCTGGCCGCCGCCGGGATGTCCTGGTAAGGGCGGGGTACGCGGAAATTTTGGAGAAAGGGATTCAAGGGCTGACCCTTGATTCCGTGGTCGCCCGAGCCGAATCGAGCAAAGGCGGCGCGCTATATTATTTCCCCACCAAGGAGGACCTGCTCAGCGGAGTTCTGGAGTGGCTCCTGCGGCAATTGAACGGAACGCTGGATAAGGTCCTGCAAGCGCAGGAGACGGCGCGCGGGAAACTGGTTTCAGAATTGGAAGTTCTGTTTCACAGCGCGGAGGTGAACCGCAAGCTCTACCTCGTCTTTTTTGATTTTGTGGCCGTGGGCACGCGCCAGGAACGATTCCGGGCACTCTTGAGGGATTTTTTCGCCGCCTGTCATCGTCGCGATACCGAGATTGTCGAGTTGGGAATTCGCGAGCAGCAGTTCCGGCGCGTGAATCCCCAGGACGCCGCCGCCACGATTCGCGCCTTGGTGGATGGGTATTGCTTGCAGTGGCTGCTGGGCCCGAGCGATGCGCCCATCGAAGCCTATCGGGACCGCTGCCGCGCGGTCTTGGGCGCCTACCTCCTGCGCTGAAGTTACAATCGTAGGTGGTAGGTGGCAGGTGGCATGTGGGGACTCGTAGGCGGTAGGTGGTAGATGGCATGTGGGTACCCCAACTACGACCCACCACCTAAAACCTACCATCCGGATCCCACCTTCTACCTACGCCCTACCATTCCCAATTCCCGTCTACCGCCTACCATTCCTAGCTCCGCAGCCCTTGGGTACGGCCGGTGAGAAGAGCCTCATCTTCGCGCGCGAAACTACCGATAACCGAAGCGGGGGAGTGTGGGCGGCCTGCATGAATGCGATTGTGCCGCGCGGCCGGCCCTTCCGCCTTCGGACTTTGCCTGTGTCTCGTCACTGCTCGCGCGTCCCTTGTCACTCGCCACGCGTCTCTGCTCTCAGCGCTCGTCACTCATTACTCGTCACTCGCCACTGCTTTTTTGCTCCTCGGCCCCTGGGCACGGCCGGTGAGAAAAGCCTCATCTTCGCGCATGAAACTACCGATAACCGAAGCGGGGGAGTGTGGGCGGCCCGCGTGAATGCAATTGTGCTGCGCGGCCGGCCTTTCCACCTTCGGCCTTTGTCGGCGGGCTGGCGCAGGGCGAGCTCAGCCCTGCGATTCTGGTGCGCTTGATGACGTGACTTGCCGGTGTGATAACGGGTGATTCTTGGTTCCGGCAGCAGCGTAACACGGGCATCCGAAGCTGCGAAAAAAAGAACAATCTCATCCGTCAAGTCACAAAAGGAGCTGGCAGGAAAACTGGCGGAATTGGAGAGTCGAGTCGAAGCCCACGATGAGCATATTACCGCGTTGTTTGAAGCCATCTGCCATTCAATATTCTTGCCTGCAAGCGGATTTTTCCGTATCCTGAAGGGCATGGAAGTACATTTCAACTCCAATCTCGAAGCCCGGCTCACGGAGCGAGCCACCCAACAAGGGCGCAAGCCCGAGGAGTTTGTGCAGGATGTTGTGGCACGTTATCTCGAGGAAGAAGACCGCCTTATCGAAGCCGTGAAGCGGGGCGAGGATGCTCTGGAGCGTGGTGAATATCTCACGCACGAGCAGGTGGGCGAGCGACTTCGGCGCTTTCTACATCCCTGATGGATATCCGTTGGTCGGTGCCAGCCGCGGAAGACCTTGAGCGCATTTGCCAGCGCATCGAACTTGACAACCCGGGAGCTGCCACGCGGGTAGCCAAAACCATCTACGACGGTTGCGCCCAGCTAAGGGATTTTCCCAACCTCGGGCGAACCAGCCGCCGCATGAGCGGGCGGCGCGAACTGACCTTTTCATCTTTGCCCTATATCGCGGTATATCAGCTTAAACAACACACCGTCGAAATCTCGAGGATTTTTCACGCCGCGCAGGACTGGCCTTAAATTCGTAGCGCCCCGAGCCCCCAACCCTGAATCCCTAACCCCGAGTCCCGTGTCCCGTTTCCCGAATCCCGTATCCCGGCCTTTCTGACACCTGACACCTGGCACCCGGCACCTGTTCTTCACATCGCTTGCCGTGAACACTTGAGCGCGAGAGGTGGCAACGCGAGGCTTGGGACGCAGACATCAAACCCACTGGCTGCGCCATCCGGCGCTTTCCATCTGCCAACTTGAATATTGGCGCTATTGCGAGGATAGTTGTTGGGGGGGAGGTCCAGTGCTCGAAAATGCGTTTTGAATGAATACGAAGGATCTCGGCTATGGCGGCTAAGCTCGCTTTCCGTGTCCATGCCCTTCGACGAATGTTCGAAAGGCAAAATCAGTCTTGACGATGTCAGGGCCGTCATCGGGAGCGGGGAAACAATCTATGAAGTGCGTCATCTGTAAACTAGGGAAGACGCGTCCTGGCCGCACCGCCATCACCCTCGAGCGGGGTGCCGCCACACTCGTCTTTAAGGCGGTACCGGCAGAAGTGTGCGCCAATTGCGGCGAAGCCTACGTGGCCGAAGAAATCAGCCGCCAAATCCTCGCCGCTGCCGATCTCGCCGCCCGCTCCGGCGTCCAGGTTGATGTCCGGGATTTTGTCGGGGCTGTGACGTAAAGCCAGTAGGGCAGTGGTATTCGGCTCTGAGAGGAATTCCTCTGTGGCCCTTTCTCGTTGCCGGGCAATGAACAGGTCGAGATTCCAATTTTACGAGCCGCAGACGAAAGCTGACTGCGCTTACCTCTTCGCTACCCGCTGGCCTTAAATTCGTAGCCCCCGAGCCCCCTTTGTGTCCTCAATCGGCAATGGATAATCCTCAATCGCCATTCGCCTTGTCCCGTGTCCCGCATCCCGATCTTTCTGACACCTGACACCTGGAACCTCTTTTCTTGAATTCTTCAATTCCCCAACCCCTAATCCCTAACCCCTGCTCTTCCCGGCTGCCGTGAACACTTGAGCGCGAGAGGTCGCAACGCGGGGCTTGGGACGCAGACATCAAACCCAATGTCTCGGCCACCCGCGGGCTGCGCGGGTTGGGACGCTCGCGCTATCCCGTCTTACCCGAGTAATGCCTGGAATCCTGCTTGCTCGAAGTGGCGATCCCCCGTCAGCGCCCGCATGATGCCATGTTGACGCATCACAACGAAAGAAGTGCAGTCTGTGAGGGACCAGTCCTTATCGGCCCGGTCGCCGTATAACTTCACGCCCTGTTCGAAGAGCGCTTCGGTGGGTGGAACGATGGTACAGTTCGGATCTGCTTTCAAAGTCTCCAGCAGGCGGAGAAAGACTTGCCTCAGACCGGGCCCCGCCATGGCGTCGGCCACTTCGGTGAGCACCCACGCGGTGGTTAGAATGGGTTCAGTCAGTTCGTCGGAGAGGGTACGCGCTCGAAGGTGAGCGGCGTCATCGCGATGCACAAGAGCGAGGAAGTAGAACGTATCCGCAAAGATCGAATTCACTTCTTGGGAGCCCCATGAAGGTAATGGTCGTGGTTCTCCGCCCAGTCGGGCGGCATGCCATGAACTGTCCCGATAACATCTTTCAGGCGCTCCGCCAGCGTCGGGGGAGCGATCGGTTCCACACGAACCGGAGTGCCCTCAGGAAGATTAGCTTCCGGTGGTAAGAGCACGCTACCCTTGGTGACTTTACCCACGAAACCCATGGTCGTTTCTAAACCTCCTCCGCCCGGTGGCCCCGGCTCAAGCCTTCATTTACTGATTCTAACACGGGGTTGCCGCAGACGTTCGCCTTTTAACGTCGGCGATTGGGTTCCCCACCAGACGTCAGATATTGACATCTGTACTTCTTGGTAGCCGATATGAGGCGTGTGCCTCCTGACACCCGAAACCCATCACCTGATACCTTGTTCTTGGAGTCCCGAATCCCGTGTCCCGTATCCCGTGTCCCGATCTTTCTGTCACCTGACACCTATCCCTTCCCGTGAACCCTCGAGCGCGAGAGGTCGCAACGCGAGGCTTGGGACGCAGACATAAAAGGAAATGTCTGCGCCACCCGCGGCAAGTGCCGGGCGGAAGCCCGGCGCTACCTCCAAAATTAGGGTAATTACTCACTTGACGAATGATTGGCTTGGGCTATTATTCCTTGGTAAAGGGGGACAATAATGCGACTGCCCCCTACAAAGCTAATTCTTTTGGACTGATTACGTTCATGGAGCTGCTTGAATTTTCCGCTGGCACGTATTGGCGTCTCGCTGGTCTTTTGGGACAGCTTCTTATGCGCTTAGATGCCGCCAAGGCCGGAGTCGCCAGTCTCCCTGATAGTACATACCGCTTTCTTGGTTCCACTCTTGGCGAAGCGATGTTGGAGCTTAAAAAACTTGGGCTTTCATTGTCTCTTAAGAAAGTGGAGCGGATCAAGGAATCGCTTGATGAGGGTGGGGCAATAACACTTGACCAGCTTCATGGGGATATCGCGGAACTGCACGAAAGAATTATAGACGAACTGGAATCTCAATTGTTTCTCGCCGTTCCAGAGTCAAAGAAGAAATATTATTCCAGTCTGGACCCGTTTGGGAAAAGTGTAGCAGATAGGTTCCCGTCGGCAATATTCGATGCCGCTGAGGCCGGACGCTGTTATGCATTGAATCGTAACACGGCTTGCGTATTTCACCTCATGCGCGTTATGGAAATCGGAGTGCAAAAGCTCGGTGATAAGCTGGGTGTAAAGCTTGCCACTGAAAAGAATTGGCAAAACATCTTGGATGAGGTTAATAAGGCTATCAAATCTCTCGACCCGAGGGCTGAAGCCACCAAACAACTCTCTGCATCTGCCGCGCATTTGTATGCGATAAAGGTGGCATGGAGAAACGAAGTCATGCATCCCAAGGCAACCTACACCGAAGAAGAAGCTGATGCTATTTTCAAGCACGTCAATACTTTTGTTAATCATCTTGTATACATTATGTAGGATTAAATATTGCACCACCTGGTAGCCACGGTCAGCGCATTTCTGACCGTGGGCTTTTCTTTTGCGCGATACTCCAGGGAACTTGTACGTCATCAATCTGAATCGTGCAGCCGGGGACTCGATCGAACATAGTCGAACCGTGAGATACCATGATCGTTAGGGTCGATAGGTAGAACCCACGGTCAGAAATGCGCTGACCGGTCGCGGTAGGGATACCGGTTGCCCGGTACCCCCCGCGCGGATCCCCACGTGCGGATCTCCCGCATGAGGCTCTTATCGCGGATGACTGGCGGCGAAGCGCTGCTCGGGATAGGGATGC
>JBEKNU010000191.1:0-14935 GCA_049522495.1 Terriglobia bacterium | reverse complement strand
TGAAACCCAGAAGAAAATAATAACCACTACTGCGACAGTAAACCCCATAACGCACCCCTCTCCGCATTCTTGCGGTCCACACAGCTCACTTATCAGTTCAAAAACTTCCGCGGCCTCTTGCGCCGTCATACTCCCGCTAAACCCAGCACTTCATCGGAGGACTGCCGAACGCATCCAATGGTGCGCTCTCCCCTAATCCATAACGGCGAGGGAAGTCTAACGGGTTTCCGGCGCCGACTCAACCCGCAAGGTCAGGCCCTCAATCTCCCGCACGCGAACCCGCGCGCCTTGGGGGATGTGTTCGGCCGCGCGTGCCTCCCAATATTCGCCTCGCACCAATACTTTCCCCGCCGGGTTGAGGTCGGTATACGCCACGCCCAGCAAACCGATCATTCCCGCCTCGCCGGTAACCGCTTTGCGCCGCTTGGCGGCAAGGGCAAAACGCAGCAGGATGATCGTGATGAACCCCAGGGGCAGCGCCACGCTCAGCGCCGTGGGAAGGTGGATGCGCGCTTCCGGCCAGGGCGATTTAACCAGGATCAGAGCCCCCAACACCATCGCAATAATCCCGCCCGCCGCCAGCACGCCGTGCGAAGTCACTTTGGCCTCGAGCGCGAACAGCGCCAGCGCGGTAATGATCAGCAAGACGCCGGCGTAATTGATGGGCATGAAATTAAAACCATAGAGTGCCAGGACCAAAGAGATCGCCCCTACCACGCCGGGCGCCACCATGCCGGGGTGAGTAAACTCAATGTACAGGCAAACCAGCCCGATGGCGCCCAGGAGGAAGGCAATGTTGGGATCCGCCACCCAGACGAGCAGGGATTCAATCCGCGTCATCGGGTAAGTCTCGACGTCCGCGTCGGCCAGATGCAGGGTGGTATCGGCGCCGTTGAAGCGTTGAACGGGCTTGCCGTCGTACTGGGCGAAAATTTCGCGGGGCGAACTCGCCACGGCGTCAATCAGCTTGCCGTCCAGCGCTTCCTTGTCCGTGAAGGACGCGCTCTTGCGCACCGCGTCGTCCGCCAACGTCACATTGCGCCCGCGTTTCTGCGCAATCGACCGGATGTAGGAAGCCAAGTCGTTCTCGATCTTCTCGCTCATCGTCTTGTCCGCTTGCACTCCCAGCAGGTCTACCGGATGGGAGGCGCCGGTGTTGGTGCCCGGGGCCATCACCGCCAGATCGCCGGCGAGCAACACAAAGAACCCCCCTGACGCCGCGCTGGCGCCACTCGGTGCGACATAAGTAATCACCGGAGCATTCGACGCGTAAATTGCCTGCACAAGCTCCTGCGTGGCGGTTACCAGCCCGCCAGGAGTGTTCAACTCCAGAAGGATGGCGTCGGCATTCTGCTGATTGGCGTAAAGTATCCCCCGCTCCACGTATTCCGCGCTCACCTGATGGATCATCATGTCGAGCTTGATCTCCACCACCCGCGGCCGCAGCCGGTCTGCACGGAGGGGATGGGTGGGTAATGCGGCGGCGAGAATGACTATTAACAAGAGGGTAGGGCGCAGGATTTTGGCGCTCAAGGTGTTTTCCTTGCCGCCGGAGCTCCGGCATGGATTTGTTGCAGGAACTGTTCCGCTTGAAGGTTGCCGGGATCGAGCTGGAGTGCGGCCTGCCCCTGCAAGCGAGCCAGCTCCAGTTGATTCAAGGAAAGATAAACGTGCGCCAGCGAAAGGTGAGCTTCCGCGGTGTCTTTCAACTTCAGTGAAGTCTGAAGTTCCCCCGCCGCTTCCTGGTGCTTGCCCTCGGCCTCGAGCGCCTGGGCAAGCAGAAGGTGCACCTGGGGGTCCGCCGGTGACAAAGAGGCAACCTCGGCGAGCTCGCGCTGCGCTTCCCCATAGCGGTTCTCCGCAAGAAACTTCTTTCCCAGTGCAAGGTGCGCGTCAATGTGCTCCTGGGGAGGAGCATTCGCCAAGTGCTCTTCCAGGGCGTTATGCAAAGTCAACTCCAACAACCGGAAAGCGCGGCCATCATAATTCTTCTTGAGGCGCGGCATGGGGAGCACGTCTCCCGGCTGGCCGGCTGCCGCCCCTACCTCGTGTTGCGCCAGCCAGTCCAATTCCGCTAGCTCCGCCCCGCTATCCCCCAGCTTGCCGAGGACCACCGCCAGCAACGTATGGGACTCGGAATCATCGGGGTTGGCGTGAACCGCTGCCTGGAGAGATTCCGCTGCCTCGGCATAGCGCTTCTCGTACCATAGGGCCACTCCGCGGTTAAAGCAGAAGTCCACATCCGAAGGATTGCTTTGGTAGGCGCGCTCGAAATTCGCCAAGGCCTCGGCATAGCGGCCGCGACGGGCCTCCAACACCCCCAGGTTATTCGAGACTTCGTCCAAGGGCAGAACCTTCGCGAGAGTTTCAAACTCGCTTTCCGCAACCTGTTCCCGCCCCAGGAAAAACTCATCGACCGCGCGCAGGAACAGCGACTCGTCATAAGCCGAATCGGACGCCTCGATCTTTCCTAACCAAAGGGCAGAGTGCACATAGTCCTTCTGCTCAAAATAAAATCGTCCCAGGGCAAAGGTCGCCCGGTGGTCGGAGGGATCAAGGCGCTCCGCTTCGGTAAAGAAATGCAGGCGGCTGGCGTCGTCGGTGGCCACCAGGCCGCGAATGTAATTTTCGAAGGCGTCAAGGCGGATATCGTGAAAACTCCTCCGGAAGTCCTCTTCACTGTTCACGGCGAAACCGGCGTCGTGCGTCGCCAGCAGCCGCCACACCAGCCGCGTCTGCAGATCCACGAGCTCCGTCAAGTCCCCGGAAACCTCCAGAGGTTGCGAAAGCCTCAACAGTTTGACGTCGAGCAGTTGCGCGTGTGCGACCAGGCGATTGTCCGTCACATTGAAATTACCCAGGATGGCCCAATCCACACCCAGGGTTTGCGCCACCTTGAACTCGCTCGCCAGCGTCAGGGGCGCATCCATGGGCATTCCCAGTTGTGTGTACGCGGCGTTGCGTTCGTCGCGGTCTAGAACATAGTTGTCCGGCTGCGGCAGCCGGGAAGAAAGGACTTGCGCGAAACTTTCCGAAATCCAATTCAAATCCGCGCGGGGGCTCAGGTTCTCAAAGGGAAAGACCAGCAGGGATCGCACCTCTGACGAGCCGCGAAGCTGCCAGGGGCATGACAACAGGAGCAGAAGAAGTCCGATCGTTCTTCGCATGAGAACTCAAACCGACCGGTAGATTATAGCACTGTGCGGGGCTCGGCCCGCCATGCCGGAGCTACGCCATACGCTTAGTTCTTAATGGCTACCGGGGGATTCTGCAGGAGTTCGACAAAAGCCGGGTATTGGCTGATCTTTTTGAAGTCGGGGTCCTCGTCAATCCGCCTCCGGTCATTGAAACCGTCTTCGAGAGCGCGCCGGAGATAGTGGACGGCATCCTCCGCGTCCCCGAGGGAAGCGAAGGCTTTGGCCATGAAGAAATAGTATTTCACATCTGTCTCACTGGATTTGACCACGGTCCCCACGGTGGAATCTTGCGCCATAACTTTTGGATCAATGCCGAGAGCGGTGCGATATTCTTGCACGGCCTCGACGTACTTCCCCAGGCGGGAATAGGAAATGCCCAGATTGATATGGAAAGTGGCGTTGTCGCCCTTTAACTCGATCGCCCGCCGGTAATACTTCACGGACCCTGCATACTTTTTTTCCATGAAGAATATGGTGCCCAGGTTGTTCCAGGCCTCGGGGAAATTTTTGTCGGCGCGAGTGGCGTTAGCGAAGGCCTTGCGGGCGCTGTGGAACCTGTTCTCCTCCTGAAGAGCGATCCCCAGCTTGTTCCACACCATAGGATCCTTGAAAGATGACTGCTTGAGCGCCCGATAGTAATAATCAGCCGCGTCGGCATAATTCTTTCTCGCCATGAAGATGTCCCCTCGCTGTTCCAGGGTGAGAGCCTTGGGCTGGGCAGTGGGGGCCGTCGGTGATCCCGCCGCCGGGGGAGTTTGTTCCGGACTGAAGCCTGCCCCGCTGGCCGGCGCCGTCCCGCAAAAGGCAGCAGCCCCCATCATAAGAGTGGCCACAAAGAAGCCCGCGCATCGCATTTGGAGTTTCATGAGTGGACCTCGGACTTTCGGGACTCGGGATCCGGGATCAGAGATTCAGCGAAATTCCGATTTCCGGACCGCCGCCGCCCCACCTCACGGAAGCGTCACCTCAGACTCTTTCCAAGCTCACGAGTATATAGCCGCGGATTCGGAATTTCATCCCTCCGGCGGGGTTTTCTTTGAAGCATCCGGAGGGTTGACCGGCTTGGGGTTCTTTCCCTTGAAGATCGAAAGGAATTTCTTCAGCACACCGCCTTTCTTCTCCTCGGGTTGCTCAGAGCCACTTGAATTGGGGGCGGCGACAGCCGTATTCACGCTCCCCGGGGGCGAGGTGGCCGCCGCCACCGGCACGGCGCTGGCGTTGCCGGAGTGGAACAATCTGCTCAGAATCCCACCGCCGGCTTGCCGGGGTGCTTGCCCCTGCGGTTCCGTTCCCTCGATAAAGAACTCGTTGCGGACCACCACCGCGTCACCGCCGCTGGGAAGAGTGGAGGTCATCTGAACAGGAACCGCCACGATGCCCGGCGGAGCTTCGAAGGGCTTTGCGTCACCATAGGCGGGGTACAGGGTAGCCCGCTTCATGAACTCCGTCCAGATGGGCAGGGCAGAATCCGCCCCGGGGAGTTTCAGTTCGCGGTCGTCGTCATATCCCACCCAGGCAATCGCCAGCAGATTGGAGGTGAAACCGGCAAACCAGCCGTCGTGCGATGTCCCGGTCTTGCCGGCGGCAGGCAAGGTGAACCCGCGCATCCGCGCACCCGCTCCCGTGCCATTATTGATGACACTTTCCAACAGATTGACCATCAGGTAGGCGACCCGCGGGTCCAGTACCTGGCGGGTGAGATCCGAACTGCGCCACAGCAGGCGCCCGGATGCATCATTGACCGCCAAGATAAACCGCGGCTCCACGTAAGTGCCGCCATTCGAAAAGATCGTATAAGCGCCGGCGATTTCCAGCGGCGTCGCCACATACGCTCCCAGGGCAATGGCGGGCGTGGCCAGCAAATCCTTGTTGAACCCCGCCGCCACCGCCACATTGCGCACTTTTTCGTATCCCACCATTTCGGCCAAGCGCACCGTGGCCACATTCAGCGAATACATCAGGGCTTGCCGCACCGTCACCTCTCCGAAATATTCCTGCTTGTAGTTTTCCGGTTCGTAAGTCTGGTCGCCAAACTGGAACGTGGTGGGTTCATCGTTGAGCAGGGTAACGGGAGTAATGAGGGGTTGAGATTCGTCCACGCCGGAGTTCAGCGCCGCCGCATAGACGAACGGCTTGAAGGATGATCCCGGCTGGCGTTTGGCCAGCACATGGTTGAGCTGACTACGGCCATAATCGCGTCCTCCCACCAGGGCTTTCAGCCATCCGGTGTGAGGATCGAGCACCACGAGAGCCATTTGCGGCTGCAAGGGATCAGCCGGCGGGGCGCCTTTTATCCCCTTGGACTTTTTCAATCGCTTGTCCACTTCCACGCTGCCGGCATTGATGGCCGCCGAAGCCGCTTCTTGCACATCCAGGTCGAGGGTGGTGTAAATCCGGTAGCTCTGCGAGAGCAGGTCGTGCTCGGAGAATTGCGAGAGCAACTGATCCTTCACCATGTCAACGAAGTAAGGAGCCTGCGTGCCCTCCACGTTGCGCATCACCACGCCCAGGGGCGCCCCGGAAGCCTTTTCGGTCTCCTGGGGTGTGAGCATGCCTTGCTCCATCATGCTTCTCAGCACGAAGTTGCGCCGCTCCAAAGCTCGCGAGGGATACTTGTAAGGTGAATAGATGTTCGGCCCGCGAATGACTCCGGCCAGCAGGGCGGCCTCCGCAGCGTCCAGGCTGCCCACATCCTTATTGAAGTAAGCGCTGGCCGCCTCCCCAAATCCATAGATGGAAAAACTTCCCCGCTGGCCCAGATAGATCTGATTCGCGTACAGCTCAAAAATCTGTTCCTTGCGCAAGCGATGCTCCAGCAGGAGGGCCAGGAAAACCTCGTTTATTTTGCGGCCATATTTGCGCTGGGGGGTGAGTCCAAAGATGTTGCGGGCCAACTGCATGGTCAGGGTGCTCCCGCCCTGCACGATCTCTTCCTTGCGGAAAAAATCGTGAAGCGCGGATGCGAAGATGCGGTAAAAGTTCACTCCATGGTGAGAAAAGAAACTATGATCTTCCGCCGCCACCACGGCGTCGACGACGGTTTTTGGGAGATCCTGGTAGCGCACCAGCCGCCGTTTGCTGCGGGAAGTGTCAAACAGCGTGGTGATGACTTCCGGTTCCAGCTTGTAGCTTTCGAGTGGCGTCGGGCCGGAAAGCGAGGTGATGGAAACGAGGTGTCCCTTGGCGAACTCCAGCGCCGCCGGGCCCTCCTTGAAATAGTCGCTCTGAAAGAAGGACGCGGAGCCGGGCCGGATTTCCAAGCGATTGCCCACCCGGCGGTAGGTGCCGACACTTGACCCGCCCTCGTATTCGGCGTAAAGCCCCTTGCGCAGGCGGGCGGCCACTTCCTCCGGCGTGATCGCCTCACCGGGGAACACCGGCGTGGGCGCGGCAAACACCAGGGATGCGTTGTTGAAGACGTCGCCGCTCAGCCGGGCGTCGATGACCCGCGAGAAGCGCACATAGAAGTAGACAAAGGCTCCGCAGGCCGCCAGGAACACCAGCAGGCCAGCGCCGAGCAGGATCTTTTTCCCGTTTCCCCTTGGGAATTTTCCCGGCCTCTGGAAGGTCCGACGGCCCCCTTGCCCGTATGAGCCTCGCGATGCCGAAGTTGGACGGACAGCCACGTTTTATATCGACCGGTTTTCAGATGAGTGGGTAAAGTGGAGTTGCAACGTATACACCTTCAAATCCACGGGGACGTGGTAATCGAGGGTGACAGTAACCTTGTTCGCGTTGACCTCCGCCTTCACATCCTCCGCCGCTAAGGGGAGACCCAGGTCCTGGGCCTTGGCGAGAACGTTCTTTCGAACCGTGTCCTCCGAGGCATGCTGGGTCTGCCAGAAGGGTGTCTGGTTCTGAATGTAGTCATTGAGTTGGTAATCGTTTATGTAAACGGGAATGGTCTTGAACGCGAGAAAGATGAGCGCTCCGAGAAAGGCGAGGGAGAGGATGGCTTTAAAAGTTATCTTCCCGGACTCTGACAAGCGCATGGTGTTCCCCGTGGCGGGCAGATCCCCGTTCCGTTATCCCCGATGCATGGCCAGCAAACTCGAGGTAA
The DNA here is from genome assembly GCA_049522495.1 of Terriglobia bacterium. GTDB lineage: Bacteria > Acidobacteriota > Terriglobia > UBA7540 > UBA7540 > Bog-366. The sequence continues at coordinate 7,678 of JBEKNU010000191.1, read as the reverse complement.
CCATTTCCAGCTTAACATCCTGAATTTGCTTTGTCGAGCGCTGGAAGATCTCCGCCTGCCCTTGTTCAAATTTGCGTTTTCCCACCGTCACACGATGAGGTACGCCGATCAGATCCGCGTCCTTGAACTTGACCCCCGGCCTTTCGGCGCGGTCGTCAAAGAGCACGTCCAGGGAGTGCGCCCGCATCTCTTCATAAAGCTTTTCGGCGGCGTCGCGCAGCCGCGCGTCATCCATGTTGGCCGCCGTCAGGATGACATCAAAGGGGGCGATGGATGCGGGCAGAAACATGCCATCGCGGTCGTGGTTCTGTTCCACCGCCGCGCTCAGGATGCGCTCCACGCCAATGCCGTACGAACCCATCACCAGCGGAACCTCCCGGCCGTTTTCGTCGAGCACGGTGGCGTGCATCGCCTGGGAATAGCGGCGCCCCAGTTTGAAAATGTGGCCCAACTCCACCGCCACGCTGATCCTTAACGGCCGGCCGCACTTCCGGCAGAGGTCCCCGGCGGAAACCGCGCGCAAATCGCGGTACTCAGCGCGGAAGTCGCGCCCCGGCGTTACGTTGCGCAGGTGCGTGTCGTCCTGGTTGGCCCCGCTGATCATGCCCCGGCGGCCTTCCAGCGCCTGGTCGGCCAGAATCCTGACGCCTTTCAATCCCACCGGGCCCAGCGAACCCAGGTGCGCCCCCAGCAATGCCCGGGCCTCTTCCGGCGTGGACGGGCGAAACACGTCGGTGCCCAGCGTCGCGGCCAGCTTGGTTTCGCTCAGGGTATGATCCCCGCGCAGCAGAATCAAGATCGCCTGGCCCTCCACGACGTACACCAGCGTCTTGATCATCCGCTCGCCGCCCTCCCCCGTGAATTTCACCAAATCCTCGATGGTCTTCTGCCCCGGCGTGGGGAAAGGCTCCGGCGCGGCGTCGCCCGGGGGGTCCACCACCGGCGGCGCGTTACCTTCCGCCTTCTCCAGATTCGCCGCGTAGCCGCAATCGCACAACGCGATTAAATCCTCGCCCGCGTCTGTGGGCGCCGTGAACTCATGCGAGTGCGTACCGCCCATCGTTCCTGAGTACGCTTCCACAATCACGTACTTCAGCCCGCAGCGGTCAAAGATGCGGCGATACGCGTCATAGTGCTTGCGGTAGCTCACGTCCAGGCCGGCCTCATCGAGGTCGAATGAATACGAATCCTTCATCCAGAATTCCCGCAGGCGCAGCAATCCCGACTTGGGGCGCGGCTCATCGCGGAACTTTTCCTGAATCTGGTACCACATTTGCGGAAGCTGCTTGTACGAGCGCAGTTCCCCGCGCGCGATGTTGGTCATTTCCTCTTCGTGGGTTACCCCCAGGACCATTTCGTGATCGCTCCGGTCCTTGACCTTGAAGATCGTCGGGCCATAGGCGGCGTAGCGCCCCGACTCCTTCCACAGCTCCGCCGGGTTCAGCGCCGGCAGGTAGAATTCCTGCGCCCCGATGGCATTCATCTCCTCGCGAATAATCTGCATGATCTTCAGGAGCGATCTTTGCCCCAACAGGAGATGCGCATAAACCCCCGCCGCCACCTGGCGCATGTACCCTGCCCGCAACAGCAGGCGGTGGCTGGGAACTTCTGCTTCCGCGGGATCTTCCCGCAAGGTGGGAATGAAAACCTGACTCCAACGCATGAGTTCGACCTTTCGTTGTTCCAATTAGAATCCGTCATTGTTAAAGATGTCGCCACGGATTGTCAAGGAATGCGCGGGGACGCTGGAGGTTCAGTTTGATGATGTAGCAGCGGGTTTACCCCACCATTTCGTGGCGGCGAGTTTGCCTCGCCAAGCCAGCGCCAGGGAGTTAAGATTTGGGGTTTTGCAACTGCGCAATTTCCCTGACTTTCCGCTTGACCATTGTGGATAGCCCACAAATCCCCAGTGATAAGGGCGAATCCCCGCCCATGAAGGATGCAACTAATTCATTTTAAATAACTTACAAGAAGTGCTGGCGCTCTCAACGTCATTTTGTCGGCAAATTCGTCACCTGAGCGAATAAGGTCAAGCGAAATTATGCCTTTCGTCAGAATTTTGCTAACCCGGGCGCAAGATGCACGGGCCCATACAGCTTGGGGTGGCGCGCAAGAGAAAAGGCAGCGCTCCGATTAATCGGGGCGCTTGTATGTTACTGCTTGTGTCGACCCGCAGGCCGAACGGGGGACGCAGCAGAAGCCAGCGCAGACCTCCGCCGTGGTTTGCGGCTTCTCCCTGGACTCCACCCCCGAACCCGAGGGAAGGCGTCGGTCTTTGAGACTTGTGGTTATGGCAAAGGAAGAACCGCGGACCCCAAATTCGGGGGTCCGCGCTACGTAACGGGTTCGCGCCAAACTTGGCTATTTTCGGTATAATCAGCCCATCGATTTCTCTCCGTCCACACGAGCCGCGCGAGGTGGCCATGAGATTCCGCAGAACGCTGACCTTTCTCATTCTGGCGATAGGGTCGGTCTTTGCCCTGCCCGCCTGGGCGCGGCAGAAAAACGTAGGGCCCAGCAGCGCTGGGCCGAGGCCGAACGCCGTTCGGCCCTACCTTGCGTGTGCCGCCGCAATGCCGGCCCTGCCCCCACGGGCGCAACAAAAGCCCTTTACCCAGGAACAGGTCAGCAACATGGTGCGGGACGGATTCGGAGACGAGTCGGGCGCCAAGCTGATCGAGCAGCGCGGGATTGATTTCGCCCCGGCGGAAGACTTTATCCAAAGCCTCAAGGCCGCAGGCGCAAGCGAGGCATTTCTTAACGCGCTGCGCGCCGCCAAGCCCCCCGAGCCCGCGAGCGCCAAGAAGCCGCTGAACCAGGTGCAGGTTTTCGCCCTGCTGGCGGGGCAAGTGCCGAGCCACCGAGTGGCGATGCTCGTGAACGAGCGCGGCATCGACTCCGATCCGCAACAAGAATATCTTGACGAAGTGCGTCTGGGCGGCGGGATAATGAAAAAGGGAGATCACAGCTAAGACTGCGGGGGACCTACTCCAATGAAAGAGTGGCTCATTGCCTCACTGACCTGTGTTGTGTTGGCTGGATGTACCCAGTCTGGACCCCAAAGTCACACGGGGGGCAAGCCACCAAACGAGTATATCCTGCCATCGGATTTCTTTCTCAACGCTCAAGCGACAAGGGGAAGCGAGGGGCAGATTTTCGTAAGCGGAGCAACGAATCTTCCCGACGGGATGAAGGTCTCAATCGAGATCGACCCCGGCAAGAAGAACAGTTCATCCGCAACAGCCTTCGTCCGCGCCGGCAAGCTTCTGTCAGATGGTCTATGGACCGTTGTGCCGAATCCGAACTTCCGTTTGTACATGAATAGCTTCCCAGACGCAGCAAGCTTGAAGACCAGACGAGAACCTTTCCCGGCCAACAGCCATCGTGTGAGGTTCCTCGCATACTTTAACGGAGCTTGGCAGAGCCCTGAGGTCCTCGCACTTATTGGGGAAGGCGGAAAGAGGCTGCACGGACAGCTCTTCAAGTATAAAGATCCTGACGTCGTGGACAGCGACATGATACTCAATGCCACCCTTTCCATCGGGTTTCCTCCAATTTCTGCTGAAGTACGTGCCATAAACGCCGTCAAACACGCGGTGTTGACCGTTCCTGGTTACGGGCGCTCGGCGACGGATGTGGAGGCAAATTTGAATTACGAAATGAATCCTAAGATCGGCTTGAGCCGGGCGAAGGGGTGGAGTGCCAGGGCTGTCGGTCGAAGCACCTATGAGGTCGCCTTTGACTTCATTAACGGCAACCTCGGAGAACAGGAGGCCGTCTGGTCGGTAGACCTCGGAACGGGGGTCGTCAAGTATGTAAACAAGAACGCCAAAAATTTCAGTTGGACCCCAAACTACTGAGAGGAGTGAGAAGCGTATCCACGCGCTCAGCGCGTTCTATTTCTCGGCCCGACCACCGAGACGGCGCGGACGGTTCACCTGCCTGGCCCTACGGCCGCATTCCTTCGCGCGTGTCCTCCCCATTCGTCGGGAGCGGGCGGCCCAATTCCCATCGGCCAGGTATTGCTGCCGGACGATAAGCGAGAGGGAATCTGGCGAAGAGCCGGTAGAGTAGGAGAGAAGGCGACACCGGAAGGCGCTGACCGCGTACAGCCTTGGTTGCCTCCCAGGTTAGAGGCGGCTTGGTGAATCCAACTTGGTTGTGGTTTGCTGGGCAGTAGTCTCGCGGTCTAACAACATACTGGACCCGATGGCGCGTCGAAATCGTTGTGCGCCGTGGGTCAGTCCGAGGCGCTAGTACTTGGTGACATGGCTTCCCGTCATATCGAAGTTGGTGAAACTTAGGCACTTGCGTTTCCAGGAAGCTACGCGGATTTAAGTCACTAAGTACTAGGCGGAAGGAGCTGCAGACTTGCCGGATAAGATTCGTGAGCGATTCCACCTTGACGCACTTCGCAGAGCGGGCGTCGACGTTCCTTCAGCAGAACCGTCCGTGGGTGAATCTCCGGACTTCCTTTTCGTAACCAACGGGCATCGTCTCGGAATAGAAATGACCGAATTCCACTTGCCTCCTGCAGCCGGAAAGAGGCAGCACCGCGCGCATCGCAGTAACGGCGATCTAATCGTCCGAATTGCCGACCGCCGACACCATGAGGCAGGCGGCCCCCCACTATATGTTTCGGTGGTCTTTCGTGAGCATCCTGCCCTCACTCGAAAGGATACTGAACCGCTCGGTCGTGACCTTGCGGACGCCGTGCTGAAGTACCGTGTACCAAGGGCCTTTAATGAGCCTGCTGTTGAGATACCATGGGAAAACCTACCGGAACGCATAGCAAGTATTCGCGTTCGCGCGAGCATTGATGGCGTAGATAAGTTGTGGCACGCTGACGCTTTCGGCTGGGTTGCTCAGATCAACTCCCAGCACGTGGCGGAGAGGGTGCGAAAAAAGGCGTTGAAAGAACCGTGTGCCCGGAGCAAGTGCGACGAGCTATGGCTCGTAATCGCGAATGACCCTTTTTCAGGCGCGGCCCCAGCCGAAATCTCAGATGAAGCCCTCGGAGCCTCGTATGAGGCACCCTTCGACAGACTCATATGGTTGCTACCTCACGCTCCCCGCGCGATTGACCTTCGGCGCCGACCGCCAGCCGCCTAACGAGCCGCGGCCAGTGCCCCCGTGACCGCGGGCTTTTCCTTCGATGACGAACCCACGGCAAAAAGAACTCGCCGTGGCTAGCCGCTGATTCGACCATCTGGGGATGGCGGCGTTGATTTCCGCCAGGACTACCCCTGCAAATCGGCCTTGAAAGGCGGCAACCCAAGGTATAGAGTGCGACCACATGATATCGTCCACTCAGTGCAAGTGGCGCGCGGAGGTGCAGCATGAAAAGGGCTCTGCTCACGATCATTGTATTGCTTATGCTCTTGTGGGCCTTTGAGCCCTTGGCGTTCACTCAAACAAACAAGCCTGTCGCCCTGGTCCAGGGCGAGGGCAACACCAGCATCATAGGGAATAGCAGTCAAACTGCTGTAAACAAGCATGACCAAACGATGCAGATGGTCCAGGATTTCATGCAGTACTGCCCGGCTGTTGAAGTCACGCTGGACCAAAAAACGTCTCCAGATTACTTCGTCAACTTGAATCGTGAAGGAGCGCCGACGGCCTTTGGTGAGATGGGCCGCTCGCAGATCATGGTTCTCGATGGCCACCTGCACCCCATCTACGTAAGTCAAAAGTTAACCGTGAAGAACGCCGTAAAGGGCGCCTGTAACACGATAGCAGCGGACTGGCAGGCGAATGGGAGGCTCGCACCTCTGCCTGTTGCGATCCCTGCTCCTGTCCACGTTCCCGATGAGGCCCCAGCGCCGGATGTGCCTCCGGCAGCTCCTGCCGTACAAACCGCGCCTAAAGTCAAAGCGGATGTTGCACTCGTTATGCGCACTACGGCACGGGGTGACAGGACCTTCAAGGCAAAAACAGTTCCTTCTATCCAGAGCGATCTAATCTCCTACCTGACAGCCAAAGGCTTCACGCTAGGGACTATCGAAACCTCCAGCACGGTACTTATTCTGATTGTGGACCGGCCAATTTCCAAATGGATTGAGATCACGATAGAGGGGCAAGCGGCAGGTAAGATCTTGTGGAGTGAAAAAATCAGTGATGGCGGTTGGGGGCACTTGGGAGATACGGCGCTGGTGAACATCCTGGACAAGGTGCACAAGATCATCGATGCGCGGCTCCAACGAGCCAACATACAGGCGCAGCATGTTTCTGCGCCGAACCAGAAGCGAGCCGCGGTCACTGCTCTCGTGACCGTGGGTTTTCCTTCGATGACGAACCCACGGTCAACTTGAAAGGCGAATTGACCGTGGCCACCCCCGGGTCACACAACCTCAGGCGCCGTTCGAACGGGTGAATGCAATCACGAGATGCCGGCCTTGCCCTACCCGGCGTTCCGCAGGGTGAATGCGGAACCAGGGCGCGGCGAGTGTTTTGACAAAACACTGTCGTTGACAAAACACCGATATTGAGTAGGCTTACCGCATGGTAAAGAAACCGGCTCCCAAGCAACAGATTGTCCCGCTGGAAGTGATCGAGCGACGGATCTATCTCATCCGTGAGCGCAAAGTTATGTTGGACAGTGACCTGGCTGAGCTCTATCGGGTAGAGACCTTCAACCTCAACAAGGCTGTGAAACGAAACCTGGACCGATTTCCTCAAGACTTCATGTTTCAACTCACCAGAGAAGAGGCTAACGTTTTGAGATTCCAAATTGGAATGTCAAAGCCGAGCGGCCGTGGGGGTCGGCGTTACCTCCCGCACGCGTTCACCGAGCAAGGTGTCGCCATGCTTTCAAGTGTGTTGAACAGCAGCCGCGCCGTGCAGGTAAACATCGCCATCATGCGAACCTTCGCGCGCCTGCGCTACCTCCTGGCTACACACAAAGATCTGGCGGCGAAGCTGGAAGCGATGGAGAAGAAATACGACAAGCATTTCAAGGTGATATTTGACGTTCTCCGGCAGCTCACAGAGCGGCCACCGGTGCGAAAAAAAGGGCCGGTGGGCTTTATCGCGAGCCCGAAGGAAAAATGAGCATGTAGCCACGGTCACAGCTCTCGTGCCCGTGGGCTTTTCTTTCGATGACAAACCCACGGTCAATTCCCAAGGCGAATTGACCGTGGCCACCTCCGGGTCACACAACCTCAGACGCCGTTCGAAGGGGTGAATGTAATCACGAGATGCCGGGCTTGCCCTACCCGGCGTTCCGCATGGGGAACGCGGAACCAGGGGGCGGTCCGTCGGTTGACGGATCCCCCTACGGCGAAAGGCCTCGCGGACTGGGGCCCAGAACACGGAGGAATGCCCTTGACATCTTCTGACAATCAGATAATCTGAAGGCATGGGAGTGAAAACATCAACCACGGAGGAGAGGATCGGACGCGTAGGGCAGCGCCGGCAGGTAGTGATTCCGCGCGAGATGCTGGAAACGCTCAATATCCGCGAAGGCGATTTTGTGGCGTTTCGGAAGCAAGCGAATGGCGTGCTCATCAAGCCTAAGCGCGTGGTTGATCCCGACGACGTCCTCAGCCCCGAAGAACGCGCCCAGATTGCGAAAGCCCGCCGTGAGATGCGAGCGGGAGTGGGTATCACCCTGGCCCAACTCGAGTATGACTTGGCTCATAAACGTTCACCGCGACGCCGCAAAACAACTTGAGGCGAT
>JBEKNU010000190.1:0-14940 GCA_049522495.1 Terriglobia bacterium | reverse complement strand
GTCCGATTTCCTTCTTTACTCCCGCGACCAACGCTTTGAATTTCATCGGGTGGATGTGGTGACTCTGCTGGAGGAGACGCTCCTGTTGGTTGGACACCATCCCCTTTTCGGCCCGAAGGTTCGCATTGAGCGCAAGTTTCCCCGCCGCGCGGTGATGATGCTGGCGGACGCCGACAAGCTCCGGCAAGTCTTTTGGAATATTTGCGACAACTCCCTGAAAGCCATGCCCGACGGGGGAACTCTCGCTGCCCAAGTGGAAGATGCGGGCCAGCGAATTCGCGTCGTGCTGAGCGACACCGGCATCGGCTTTACCAGCGGGCAATTGGAGAAAGTTTTCGAACCGTTTCAATCGGGGTTCAGTGTGGGGACGGGTTTGGGATTGGCGTTGGTCTACCAGATCATCCAGGGACATCAGGGCTCCATCCAGGTGGATTCCCAGCCGGGAAAAGGGGCGCGGTTCGTGTTGGATTTTCCCCGGGAAACTCGCCCCTCGACCCTCGTCAAGGCAGGTACGGCCCCGGCTTTAAGCGAATCGCGATGAAGTATTAGGATAAGGAACAAAGCATGGCAAGGCTGCTGATTGTCGATGACGAAAAATCTCTGTGCCAGGTTTTGGAAATCGCCTTTCGCAAAAAGGGCCACTTGGTGGAAACGGTTTCGAGCGGCCAAGCCGCCAAAAAGAAAATTGAGTCCCAGGTATTCGATCTGATCATTTCCGATATTCGAATGCCGGACTTGACCGGTATCGAATTGTTGGAGTACGCGCGGGACACTCGCAACCCCGCGGCGTTCATCCTGATTACCGCCGTACCCACCATGTCCACGGCCATCCAGGCATTAAACCTGGGAGCATACCGCTATGTCGTGAAAACTGACACGCTGGTGGAGGAACTCAACTTGACGGTCGAACGGGCGCTGGAGGAATTGGCTTTACGCGAGGAAAACCAGCGCCTGCGCCGCGAGCTCCTGCGGATCTTTGCCGCGCAAAACATCGTTGGGCACAGCCGGCCGATTGAATCCATCCTGGAAATGGTCCGCACTGTGGCGCCCACCAACAGCACGGTGCTGATTACCGGTGAAAGCGGCACGGGCAAGGAGTTGGTGGCCCGCGCCATTCACGAGGCCAGCCTGCGCCGGGAAAAGCCGTTCGTTTCGATTAATTGCGGGGCCTTCCCGGAGACTCTGCTGGAAAGCGAGCTGTTTGGTTATCTCAAGGGCGCCTTTACGGGTGCCGAGTCAAACCGCAAGGGGATTATCGAATCGGCCCATGGGGGCACGCTTTTTCTGGACGAAATCGGCGAAACGAGCTTGGGCATGCAGGTCAAGCTGCTGCGGGTTCTCCAGGAAAGGAGCGTCCGTCCCCTGGGTGGCAGTATGGACGTGTCCGTCGATGTGCGCTTGATTGCTTCCACCAACCGCGACCTGAAGAAGATGGTGGCGAGTGGCGAGTTCCGCGAGGATTTCTTTTACCGCGTCAGCGTCATTCCCATTCACGTTGCGCCTTTGCGGGAACGCGCCAGCGATATCGAACCCTTGGCGCGGCACTTCCTGCGCAAGTTCGTCCTGCAAATGGGGAAGCCCCTGAGCGATTTTGACGCGGAGGCTTTGGGCGCCCTGCGCCGCTGGAATTGGCCGGGTAACGTGCGCGAGCTCGAAAATGCCGTCGAGCATGCAGTGGCCGTCAGCGATGGCCGCGACGGGCTTGTCAAGTTGGCCAATCTTCCCGAATCCGTAACCGGAATTGCCGCCAGCGGCTACGAGGCGATTCAGTTTCCCGCCGAAGGCATCGACTTTGAAAGCCGTGTTTCACAGATGGAAAAAGAGTACCTGCAAGCTGCCTTGCACGCCTCCGGGGGAGTGCGCAGTCAAGCCGCCGACCTCCTGAAAATGTCCTACCGATCGTTCCGCCATTACGCGAAAAAATATGGGATATAGCAGAGCCCTTGGTGCCCTCCGTGTGGAAGCGCTGAGAAACTGAAAGCGCGGGGAGAGTGGGCCAGGCAAGCTGCCGCAGGAAAGAGTCGACGCTACAAGAGGTGCGGCAGATTACCGAATTTATTGATGAAAATCAAACTGGAAGTCCCATACGCAGAAGTATCAAAAATCGAGGGAGCTCCCAGATTTCTAATCAATAAAAGGATCGTTGTCGGATATAATGTCATGAGCAACGAGACTTTTGAAAATACTTAGGTTATCTCTTGGCACAAGATGTTGATGAAAATGCAAGAGATAGGATGAATCAAGGACAGCACTTCTCCCCACCAACAAGCCGAGGAGATTGAGGGGCACACGCGGCAGGACAGAAGGGAACTTCTCTGGGCTCGAACCCTGCTCCCGGAAGTTCAACCCCATCGCCTACTTTCCAGACGTGATTTGTCGCCCCAGACCGACAAAAAAGGGCACCCTTTCGCCCGGCAAGGAGTGACAATGACCTACCCCCCCCAATGCTTTTTCTAACCCATTGAAAACAAGGCAAAATTAGAATAGCCTTCGGAGGGATGGGGTGGCAACTTGGAACGTAAGTTGCCCTATCCAAAGTCGAGTATTACCTGGAAATTTCCAAGTGGTAACTTAGATTACTAGAGGAGGATTGAATGAAAAAGAGCTCCAAGGGCTTCTCCCTAATCGAACTTCTGATCGTTGTGGCGATCATCCTGATCATCGCGGCGATTGCCATTCCCAACCTGCTTCGTTCGCGGATCGCTGCAAACCAGGCTTCAGCCGTGGGTTCCTTGCGCACACTGAACACTGCTGAGGTCACCTATTCTTCCACCTACAACTCGGGCTTTAGCTCGAGCTTGGGTTATCTGGAGCCGGGCGCTGGCACCAACCCGACTTCGACTGCTGCGGGCCTGATTGACAGCGTTTTGGGTGCCGGCAGCAAGAGCGGATACACCTTCGCGTATGCGCCCGGCAGCGTTGACACCGCCCTCCGCATCGACACCTATTCGATTACCGCCGTTCCCATCAACAGCTCGACTGGCACAAACTATTATTTCACTGACCAGTCTGGCGTGATCCGGCAGAATTCGACGACGACTGCTGCTTCTACAGATTCGCCGCTCGCTGGCTAAGTCTTTCTAAGGGCAGGGAAAGGTTTCCAGAAGGGGAGTCGCAGGACTCCCCTTTTTCTTTGTGGGGACAGCCTGTGCCTGACTTACGGATTCCCCTTCGTTCATGATATCGAACGCTGATCCTTCAGAATCCCTTCTTAAAGCTCCGGAAAGACGTTCCCCTGCTGTCATTCTGAGCATTCACAGCCCCCATGATTCGCATTAACTTGGTGCGCCGCCAGAGGAGGTTATATACTGAACCAAGCGGCTTACTTGTGCAGATTCTTTCCTCGTTCATTCCGGGTATCCAGTGGCTTGACGGCGTATGCAGTTCGTGATACCAGAATTGTTGGAGAGGCCGAAGCGACGAGACCTCCCTCTTCCCATCATCCAATTTAAGGGGCCTCGATGAACAGCCACCGGGATGGAACTGAAATCCGGCCGCCCGCAGCACACGGGGCTAACCTTCCCCAGCGGGCCGCCCACTTTTTTGCCGGGGCATGGCCTCTGGCTATTCTCCTGCTGCTAGCGACGTTGCCTTATGTCGACATCCTCCGAAATGATTTCGTTTACATTTATGACGATAAGGCCCAGATCATCGACAATCCCTACGTGCACAGCTTCGGGCACTTGCGGGAAACGCTGACGACCTCGGTTTGGTCGTTTGCAGGCGTCCACGGGGTGACCAACTATTATCGGCCGATCATGACGATCGGATTCCTTCTCTGCTATCAAGTTTTTGGCCCGCTGGCGTACGGCTTTCATTTGACCAGCTTGCTCCTGCACGCGGCCGTCGTGACGATGCTGTTTCTGTTTGCCCAGCGGCTCTTCCGCGACCGTGGCGCGGCGTTTGGCACGGCAAGCCTGTTCGCCCTCCATCCGATTCACGTTGAGTCCGTAGCGTGGATTTCCGCCGTGACCGACCTGGAGGTGACCTTCTTCTATGTGCTCACTTTCTGGTGTTTCTTACAAGTGGGTGAGCAGCGCGGCGGACGGCGGCTCTGTACGCAAGCCGCCATGGCAGTGAGTTTTCTTCTGGCCCTCTTCTCCAAAGAGCAGGCCTTGACGCTGGCCATCCTCGCTGTAATCTATGAGCATTTCTATCGCGACGACCGCGCTGAGACGACGTGGGCTCAGAAAGTTTGGCGCTATGGGGCGCTCTGGCTGTTATTGATAGGGTACATCCTCGTGCGCGTCTACCTTATAGGATCGTTCGCCCGCCCCATGGGCATGCACCCTCTCACCATGATCGAGGCTTTATTTTCTGCCTTTGCCTTGCTGGGCCAATATTTCTTCAAACTTCTTTGGCCCGCGCACCTTTCGGCCTTCTACGTCTTCCATCCAAGCACCCATCTTTTCCAAGCGCAAGTGCTGGAAGGCGTCTCCGCCCCGATCCTCTGCGTGGTGGTTTTTGGCGCAATAGGGAGGGAGGCGCGGCCTGCCTCTTTTGGGATCGTGTGGCTGCTCGGTACACTCGCTCCCGTCCTGAATGCCCGGTGGATGGGCCCCTATGTGCTTGCCGATCGCTACCTTTATCTGCCTTCCGTGGGATTCTGCCTGGTCGCCGGTTGGGCGGGCGCAGCCTTGTGGCGAGCGGCGTCGAGGCGGCAAGGCGCCTGGCGATGGGCGGTTATGGCGGGCGCGAGCATTGTGGCGGCTCTTTGCGTGATGCGCATCGTCACACGGATTCCGGACTGGCGAAACGACGTTACATTGGTTTCGCGCGCCCTGGCGGCTGAGCCGGATGAGTTCGTCCTGCATGACGCTCTGGGAGATGCCTATTGGATACGAGGAGAGGAGGCGTTGGCTGAGCACGAATGGAAAGAAGCCCTGCGGATCTCTCCAACCTTCGTTCGCCCCGTCAACGCGTTAGGGGCCCTTTGCGGAAAACAGCGGCGCTATGGCGAAGCCTTGGCGTATCTCCAACGCGCCATTCTGCTGACCCCCGGTGACGCGACTCCGCACTTGAACCTCGGGGCGGTCTACGCGGAGATGGGCAGCCTGGATCGTGCCGAACAGCAATTCCGCACTGCCGTATCCCTCGCCCCACTTAATTTCTCCGCCCACAACGTGTTGGGCAAACTCTATTTCGATTCAGGACGCCTCAACGAGGCGGAGGAGCAATTCCGCGAATCGGTGGCGTGCGATCGGAATCTCGCAGCTCTTGACTATTTGGGTTACGTCTACCAGCGGCGCGGTGACAACGCCCGCGCCGAGGAAGCCTTTAAGGCCGCGCTGGCGCTCAATGGCACGGATAGCCACGCCCACTTCAATCTGGGGCTGATTTACGCCGCCACAGGACGAAACGCTCAAGCCCTGGAGGAGCTGCGAGCAGCGCTGGCCGCTGATCCCCATAATCCTGATATCCTCTCCGCCCTGGAGAAATTGAAACGCTAGCCGTCACGGCTCCGTGTCTGCTTCCAGCCTGGGCATTTACTTGAACTGGGCTCCTGAGCGGGAAATCCCTTGCCCTTGGTTCTCTATCTCATGTAATTGGTCAGCGACTCCCGGTTCCTCGGGGTAGTTGGCGAGTTCTGCCCGGAATTCCGATAAGGCCCCGTTCAGGTCTCCTTCTTTTTTCAGCATTACCCCAAGGACGAAGTGGTAAGCACGTCCGTTGGGATGAATGGCGGTGGCTCGCCTGACGGCGGCAATGGCCTCTTGCAGTCGGCCCATTCTGAAAAGCGTAATTCCCAAATACAGATATGCATCCGCTTTGCCGGGCTTGGCGCGGATCGCCAGGCGGAAATGCTTTTCTGCCTCGGGCAGGCGCCCCATTTTGTAATAAGTGTATGCAAGGTTGTAGTTGCCCGCCCAGTCGTCGGGGTAGCGATTCAACACGTCGGCGAAGATTCGGAGGGCGGGGCCGTACAATCCATCCTCGCCCAGAATGCTTGCATAGTCGACTTCGACAACGGGGTTATGTGGCGCTTTTGTGATGTTATAGGCGAAAAAGCTTAAGTTATCCCTGAAGTAAAAACTCCCGGTGGCTGTGCCGTAGGCGAGAGTGACAGCCAGGTAAAGCGAGGTGAAAAGCAAGGACGTGGGCAGACCAAAATATCGCGGTTGCCCCACAAGCACCTTCTTCAGGACGATCGCCACCAGAACTGCCAAACCGACCGAGGGAAGGTACAGGTAGCGGTCGTGGGCAAAATCATCCGCGGCGAAGGCCCGTATATTGAGAATCGGAATCAAAGGCAACACCAGCCAGGTCGCAAAGAAGGCGGCAGCGCGAGTGCGCCGGGTGCAGACCAGCAGGACTAACCCCGCACACACATCCAGAATGGCAGGGAGAGTGAAATTTCTCAGGGTCGGGTGCACTACGGCGGGAAGGTCATAGAAGGTGCTCAAGCCGACAGGCCAGATCAGGTGTCCAATCCAGAACCAGATCAGCTCCGGCCAGGTGAACAGCAACTGCTGGGTACTGAGAGGCGTCACCAGGTGACTGAACCCCTTCAGGGCGTGAATCCGCGCCGGAAGATAGAGGAGGATGACGAAGAAGTAAGTCCAGATCCGCCGGATTACCCCACCGCTCCATTGGAGAACGCTCTTCACTTGGGGCGGGCCGTCCCACTCCGGCCCATCAATCCACTCGTAGGCGAGAAGCAACCCGGGAAATATCACGGCGGTTTCTTTCTCCAGAATGCCAAGGGCAAAGAAGGCGAGAGAAATGAGCTTCCATTGCCAGGCACGGTCGGCGCCGGAGCGTGATCGGAGGTAACAGAGGAACGACGCTACCAAAAAGATGCCAAGCAAAGGCTCAGTCCCACCCGAAATCCAGGCGACAGCCTCGACATGCGAGGGGTGGAGTCCGAAAATCAGAGCGGCCAGCACCGCGACGACGCGGCTCAATCCGACTCGCTGGACCAGCAGATACACCAGAAAGGTGGTCAGAAGATGTGCCAGGATGGTGCTGAGATGCCAGCCCCAGGCTCTGTTCCCAAAAACCGCGTCGTTAATTCTCAGCCACAAGAGGAAAATTGGGCGATAGTAGTTTCCCAGAGCACCGGGATCAAAACCCTCCCAGACATGCGACGTGAAGTAGGTAGGGACGGCGCTCCAGGAATGAACTGCGGGGTTTTCCACGATCTGGTTAACGTCATCGTGTACAAACTGGAAATAAAGTGTTTGGCTATATACTGCGAACGTCAAGGCAAGAACGGCTGCGATCCCCAGCCAAGAAGGGAGATTGCGAACCCCGGCGACAAGCTCGGGAGGCCGGCCGTGAACCGTCAGACTCTCCCCCCCAGGCGAGCCAGTCTTTGTGGTGGATTCATCTTGCATCCGTTTCTCCCACCCTCAACAAGTTCCACTTCCTTCGAGAAAGCCAACGGGATGATCCTTGGGGCTGGGTCCGCCGGAAATAGAGAATCGAGGCCCTGCCCGGCTTCAGCCCTGGGGGCCAAAAACCTTAGGGACTCAGCGCTGTAGTGTTTGATTTGCATTGGAAGTGCCATGCCATAAGCCGTGCGCTGGCGGTCTTTCTTCTGTCGTAAAGAAGGATGTTACCACAGACGCCACGCTCCCCTCTGGAAACCTTCCAGCGGCTGCCCGAGGTTAGGTATAATGTTGTCCATCAGTCGTGGCGCAAGCGGGGAAATGTTCGCGGAGAATCGGGAGCGGCCATCCGAGGTGCAGACCACAGCTATGCCTGCCATCGAAATCAAAGGACTGACCAAAGATTATCGCGTAGGGTTCTGGAAGACGGGGATTAAACGGGCTTTGAATTCCCTGAACCTGATTGTAGAGTCGGGCGAAGTATTCGGCTTGCTGGGCCCAAATGGCGCGGGGAAGACCACCACGCTCAAAATCCTCTTACGCCTGGTTTTCCCAACCTCTGGCACGGCACGAATCCTGGGCAAGGAACTGAATGACACGACCCTGCACCAGCACGTTGGTTACCTCCCCGAGCATCCGTATTTCTACGACCACCTGTCGCCGGAAGAGCTGCTGTACTACACGGGCAGGCTCTTCGGACTGGGGAAAGAAGATCTGCGGCGCCGGGTCGATCAGCTCTTGGAGCGGGTGGGACTCACCGAGTCGCGCCATGTAGCGCTCCGGCGGTTTTCCAAGGGGATGGTGCAGAGAGCGGGCATCGCGCAAGCGCTCATCAACGATCCCGAGGTGGTTTTCCTGGACGAGCCCATGTCCGGCCTTGACCCCCTGGGGCGCCGCGAAGTGCGCGAGCTGGTTTTGCAATTGCGCGAGGAAAAGAAGACGGTATTCTTCTCGACACACATTCTGTCGGACGCGGAAACGCTTTGCGATCGAGTTGCTATCCTGAACCGCGGCCAGCTACAAGGCTGCGGGGAGCTTCGCCAAATCCTGAGTTTGGGAGCTTCCACGACCGAGCTGATTCTGGAGACCCCTCCCAGTGGGATTTTGGAAGAGCTGCGGCCCCTCGTCGTTTCCATGGTTCGGACCGGGGATCGAGTTCGCCTGCAAATCCGTGAGGAGGACAACATCGAAAAGGCCCTGGCGGTTGCATTGCGCGGCAAGGCGAAAGTAATTTCGATGAATCCGGTGAAGATGTCTCTGGAAGATTACTTCCTGTCCCAGGTGTCGTCGGCCGAGAGGAAGCAGGCCGCAACGGCCGGCACGCAGGGTGGGTAGGCGGGGATTCATGGGACGGATCGTAACTATCGCGCTGGGGGCCTTCAAGGAATCCGTGCGCGAACGTGTCCTCTACAACCTGATTGTCTTCGCTTTCCTGATGATTGGCGCGGCGATCCTTTTGGGCAGCATCTCGGTGGGTGTGGAGCAGATCATCCTGGTCAACCTGGGCCTCGGGGCCATTTCCGTGTTCGGCCTGCTCATTGCGATCTTTATCGGAATCGGATTGGTTTCCAAGGAAATCGAGCGCCGGACGATTTATAATATCCTCTCCAAGCCGGTCACCCGTGCGGAGTTCATCCTGGGAAAATATGCAGGGTTGCTGCTGACCCTTTTTGTTAATACCGCCATCATGACCGCGGGCTTCTATGTTGCGCTGGCCATCCAAAAAAAGGGCTTGGCGCTGCACGATTTTTCCCTCTTGATCGCGGTTTACTTCATCTTGCTCCAATTGGCGATTGTGGTGGGCTTGGCGATTTTCTTTTCCTGCATTTCGACATCGATTCTTTCCGCGGTTTTCACTTTTTGTCTATTCGTCATCGGCAACTTTTCGGGCGACATCCGCTGGTTCGGCCAGGAGAGTGGCAGCCCGGCTCTGGAAAAGATGACCGCCGTCCTTTACTACCTCCTGCCGAATTTCGGCGATTTCAATGTCATCGATCAAGTCGCGCACGGGGTGAGAATTCCGGGGTTGTTGATCACGGCAAACACCTGCTACGCCCTCCTTTACATCGCTGTCCTGCTGTCGGGAGCAGTCCTGATCTTTGAAGAGCGGGAGTTTCGATGACCTCCGGGCTTCTCGAAACATGGCAAGGCAAGTGGACGCGCCCGCTCTGTCTTTTGATGGTGGCGGGCGGCTTGCTCGGTCTCTATCCGCTCCAGCGGAGCATTGATCAGCAACTCGGCTCGGTGCAAGGACAGCGCGAGGAACTCATCTTCTTGCCCTCGGAGGCGAAGTTTTCGCGGTTGAGCGGCGGATACTCGGGCTTGCTGGCCACCATTTACTGGACCCGCGCGGTGCAATACTATGGGCGCCACCGCTTGGCCCATGCCCAGGAGTTTGCGCTGCTCGGGCCTCTGCTGGACATCACGACGAACCTTGACCCGCATTTATTGATCGCCTACCGGTTTGGCTCGCTCTTCTTGGCGGGAAAGCCACCGGAAGGCGCGGGGAATCCGCGACGAGCCCTCCACCTGCTGGAACGCGGGATCGTCGCCAATCCGGAATATTGGCGTTTGTGGGAGGATTTGGGCTTCATCTACTACTGGGACATGAAGGATTACGCGCACGCGGCCAGGGCTTTTCAGACGGGAAGCGAGCGGCCCGGCGCCCTGCCGTGGATGCGCGTGCTCGCCGCCTCGGTGGCCGCGAAGGGTGGCGAGATACGGACCTCGCGCATCCTTTGGATGGAGATTGCCCGCACGGCCGAAAATGAATCCATCCGCCACAGCGCGGAACTTCATCTCGCCGCCCTGGATACCCAAGAGGCTCTAAGGGAACTCGATGGTTTGCTCGCCGCGTACCAGCAAAAGGAGCAGCACCCAGCTCACTCCCTGCAAGACCTGATCGCGGCAGGCTACTTGCGGGGGATTCCCCATGACCTTTCGGGCGAGCCCTTTGTGATCGGACCGGATGGCCACGGCGCGTTGGGTTCGAAGACCAGAATCAATTTGAGTTCGGTGCAGTGACCGGCAATCTGGAGTTAGGAGTGAGGAGAAGGAAATTTTGCTTTATTCCAATTATTGGATTGGACCTATACCTTGGGAAAACGATTGTGGATACCTAGCAAATGCTCGCACATGTTGGCTATTGTTGGCTAAGGGGCGGGTTCCCTCCGCCGGGGGTGACAGACATTATGTCGTTCTGCCGCTGGAATCTCATCGATGTCCACAAGAAAAGACTATTTGACCGACTCGCCCGCCCCTTCACATCGAGTGGTTTAGATAGCAGATCCTACCGGTAGTCTGGTCGATCTGCACAATCACGGTCCCACCGGGTGTCGCCGCGCGGAGCGTCCCAAGAACGGTCCATTTTCCGCCCTCGAGCTCCGCACGAGATGGCTACGTGCTATTGAAAGTTCCACGTCGCGCACCGCCGGCGCGGCGGGGCGATTGCTTGCGTAGGCGGTCCGATGTATTCTGAACATCTGCTCCTGAGAAACTAAACATGGATAGACAGGATGCACAGGATGAGTGTAAGGACTTCAAGCATTAACGGCGATCGCTTTCGGGATATTGTGAAGGATGCCAACCGTCGACAAACAGAGAACTTGGCTCGTAACATGATGACCTCGACCTCGGTCCTAATATCCGAAACGCGTTCATATCCTGTTTATCCTGCCTATCCATGTGAGAAGGGTTGACTTGCGTGGAAGTCATACGATTTATTTTCTGGGAGTCGGTCAAGGTTCTGGGACTGGCGGTACTGGGACTGATTGCCACCAAGTCCGTGGCCGCTCTTACGGCGCGGAAGGGTTGGATAAAACCCGCTCTCTATGCGCTGATCCTGGCCTTGGCAGGACTTGGGGCGTGGTATGCCGGCAACGATGTGGCCGCGGAAGTTTATATGTGGAGCTCCAACAGCAACCTGGGCCACGGGGACCCGGTAAAAGCCTATTCCAACGCCCTGCGGGCCGTCAATTTGCGTCCCAACACCTTAAGCTATTGGCATGCCCTGATGGAGAGCAAAATGCGTTTGGGCCAGTTTCGGTCGGTGCTGGATGACGAGCCGGCACTGCGGGCCCTGGGCAAAGGCAACCTGGACGAGGTGGACGAAACCCGGTACGCGCTTTGCTTGTATTCTCAGGGGCAGTACGACAAAGTTGTGGCCACTACCCTCCTCCTGATTCGCCAGAATCCTGCCTACGCCCCGCCCTATGTTTTGCAAGGTCTGGCTTACACGGCGGAGAAGAAGTATCCCGAGGCGCAGCAGAGTTTCCTCGACGTGCTTCAGAGCTTTCCCACCAATCAAGCTGCTGTGGAGGGCTTGGCACGCGCCTATTATCTTGCCGGCGATCGGCGGCGGGCGCTGAAAGTGCTCGAGGAGACGGCGAAATTCCCATTCGCTCCACAGGAGCGGGAGAGATTCGAGGCGCTGAAAGGGCTGTATGACCAGTAGCCCGCGCCTGACGCTCCACGTGCGGCTGGAGGATCTGGTCGCCCTCCTTTTTTTCCTTTTCAACCTCCTCCTGCGAATCATTTTCCGCGGCCTGGGAGGTAGCAGGTTCAGTCCTGCCGATGTCCTCATCATCATCCCGGCGGTAACGCTGTTGCTCGCCAAGGAATTGGTCCATTACTTTATGGCGGGAAGGCCGGACCCTGCGGCCGGGAATGAAGGGCCTTTGGATTTCGCCCGGCCGTTTTGGGAAATCATTCGTGATTGGTTTCCGTTTCTCATCATTCTGCTCATGTACTACTCCCTTTGGGGTGACGCGACGCTGCTCATGGTCACCACGGACCGCGACCAGGCTTTGATGGCGCTTGATCAGCGGCTTTTTGGATTTCAAGCCAGCCTGGTGTTGCAACGGATCATCTCCCCCGGGCTCACGGCGTGGATGGCCTTTGCCTATTTCTTCCACGTCATCAACATTCCTCTGGTCGCCTGCTTTGTCTACGTCCGGCGCCCCCGTTCTCGCTTCCGCGAGATGATGAGTGGCATCATGGTGGTTACCTTCCTCGGACTGATGGGCTATCTTCTTGTTCCCGCCATCGGCCCCATGTATACTTTGCGCCATCAATACACCGTCCCCTTGCATCAATCCATGGGGGTGTTTAATCGCGAAGTTGATTTTATGGACTTCGCGCGCATTCAACGCGATGTTTTTCCCAGCCTGCACGTGGCGATATCGTTTGTGGTATGGCTTTATGCTTACCGGAACTCCAAAAGATTTTTTTGGATTCTCTCGCCCCTGATCCTCAGCCTCTGGTTTTCCACGCTTTATCTTCGTTACCACTACCTGATCGATGTGGTGGCGGGATTGATTTTGGCGCCGCTTTGCTTTCTGCTGGCTAATTGGCTCTTCCGCCGTTGCGGTGAAATACCGGTTTCGTTGGCGGTCTCCGCGAAGTGGGCGGAACGCCTGCCGGGGCTTTCGAATCCGCCCAGGGTGGAGCCCCCACAAAAAGCGGAGGACGGCCGATGATGGCGTTCTCCGTGACCTCCGTGGTGAAATCTTTTCTGGGAAGAAGAGATTCACCACAGAGTTCACAGAGGCCACAGAGCAAGGCAATTTTGGCTGCCCCGGAGGCGTGGCTGATCGCCCTGCTGCTGCTTCTGGCCATGCTGACTTATGTCAACACGCTGCAAAATGGGTTTGTCTACGACGACAACAATGAGGTTTTGACCAATCCCTATATCCGCAGCTTTTCCCACGTGGGAGACATCTTTAGCACTCGAATCCTGGCGCACCTGGGGGCGCGCGGAGCCACCAACTACTATCGCCCCATCAGCATTTTGGGCTTTTTGATTTGCTACAAGTTGTTCGGGCTGCTCCCCTACGGTTTCCACCTGGCAAATGTGCTGCTGAACGCGCTCATTGTGTGCGTGCTATTCGGGCTGACCAAGCGGCTTTTCCAGGATCAGTGGCTGGCCTTTACCGCCGCGGCGATTTTTGCGCTGCACCCCATTCACACTGAATCCGTGGCATGGGTTTCAGGAGTGACGGACCTCGACTTGGCCCTGTTTTACCTGGCCACCTTCTGGTTTTTCCTGGCGAGCGCCCGGCCGCAGCGCGGCGCCGCAGCCAAAATTGCAGGGGCCAGCGGCGCTGGCCCTTGGCCGAACGCCGTTCGGCCCTACGTCCAAAGTGCGCGCTCGGAGTGGATGCAATTGGGCATGGTGGGGAGTTTCATCCTGGCGTTGCTTTCCAAGGAGCAGGCCGTGACGCTGCCGCTCATCGCCATGATTTTTGAACACTTTTACCGCGGCGATCGCGCCAGCACCACATGGCGGCAAAAAGTGTCGCGTTACAGCTCCCTCTGGCTGCTGGTGGTGGTCTACGTCCTGTTTCGGATTCGCTTTTTTGGCGCTTTCGCGCCGGTGCAGTTGACCCGCAACGTGAGCTGGTACCAGGCCATTCTTTCCGCGTTCCCGCTGGCGGGCCTATACGTGTGGAAGATGATTTGGCCGGTTCACCTCATCGCCTATTATCCCTTTCACAAAAGCTTCACCTTGCTCGACCCTCGGGTCTGGGCAGGAGTTGCGGCGCTGGGCTTGTGCGCGGTGGCTTTTACGGCCCTCTGGAAACGCCACCATCTCGCTTCCTTCGGTTTTATCTGGTTCTTCATTAATATTGCTCCCGTGTTGAATTCCCGCTGGCTGGGCCCAAATGTCTTCACCGAGAGGTACCTCTATCTTCCATCTGTGGGACTTTGCTGGGTGGCCGCTTGGGGGATTTTGGAAATCTGGGACGGGAGCACCGCCCGCCCACGCGCCTGGGGCGGGGCGTTCGGAGTTCTCCTGGGTGTGCTCGCGATCCTTGCGTTCACCCGCATTGTGAGCCGCAATGGCGATTGGCGGGACGATGAGACCTACTATCGCGTCACGCTGGCGGCGGTGCCCGAAGCCGCGAGCCTCCGCCTGAATCTGGGAGCGGTATACTGGAATGGTATGCAACCTGCCGCCGCTGAACGCGAGTGGAAGAAGGCGCTCGAAGCGTCTCCCGACAGCCCTCAGCTCCTGAATAACCTGGGGCTTGTTTACACGGGAAGGAAAGAGAATGACGAAGCTATCGAGTACTTTCAGCGATCAATGCGGCTGCGGCCGAATTACACGGACGCTCACCTGAACCTTGGACGTGTTTACGAAGCCATCGGGAAAACCTCGGAGGCGGAGCTTCAGTTGCGAGCGGCCGTGGCCTTGGCGCCGTTGAGCGTTGCAACACGGAACGAGCTGGGGAACTTTTATTTCACCGCCGGCCGCTTGCCGGAAGCCAAAGCACAGTTTCAGGCTTCGGCCGCCAGCATTCCCAACCTTGGCGCCTATGATCCGCTGGGCGACATCGCCAGGCGCGAGGGACGGCACGAGGCCGCCGAGCAGGCCTATCGCCAGGCGATCGGCCTGGATGAATTCGACTCCCACGCGCGCTTTGGACTGGCGGCAGTTCTCGAAGCGCAAGGCCGCGCGGCCGAAGCTGTGGAGCAATATCGCGCCGGCCTGAGCGTTGACCCGCGCAATCCGGAGGCGCAAGCCGCGCTCCAGCGGCTCACCGCAAATTCACCTCATGGCAAAACACCGAACCCATAACCGGGCATGTGTAGCGCGGACCTGCTCTTT